>JAPLKD010000040.1 GCA_026388245.1 Pseudomonadota bacterium
CCCATATCGAGAATGGCTCTGCTCTCCTTCACTCTGCTGAACATAAAAAAAGCGTCATAGAGAAGTATTTCAACGATAGAGGACAGGCTTTTCATGCCGGTAAGGTTTATATGCTCATTCCACTTCCCGAGTTCCTCTACATAAAAACAAAGTTTTATTAAAATCTCATCGTTATACCGTGTGTTGAAATAATCCAATCCTTTCTCTATAGCTCTCCGTATTTCCACAATATATTAAGGATAGCATAATTAATTTTCTTCTGTTATAATTAAGCATGAAAAAGCTTATTGTACTCTTAATATCATGCCTTCTGCTCGTATCCTGCGGCTCCAAAACTGTAAAAAAGACGGGTAATCCGGGCGATCTTTACGTAGAAGGCGTCAATTTCATGAAGCAGAAGAAATATAACAAGGCGATAGAAAACTTTTCTGCAATACGGGAAAACTATCCCTTTGATCCTATCGCATTTGTCGCTTCGGTAAAGCTTGGAGATGTATATTTTGAAAAGAAAGAATATATACTGGCTTCAGGGGTATATGAGGACTTTTTAAGCGCCCACCCTCAAGTCGAAAATATCCCTTATGTGCTCATTAAGTTGGGGGAATGTTATGAAAGATTATCCCTGACCCCTGACCGGGACCAGGCTTATACTTTAAAGGCCTTAGAAAGGTTCACATATCTGAAAAACAGATTCCCTGCGAGTAGTTATGCACAAGTTGTGGATATAAAAATAAAGAAATTTATACAAAAACTTGCCGACCGCGAGGTATATGTGGGCGAGTTTTATTACAAAACTTATAAATACAACGCCGCCATCATAAGACTTGAGTACTTTCTAAAAAAATACCCCGATATGAATGGAGTAGATAAAGCGCTCTATTATATCAGCATGTCCTACAGAGCGCTCGGTGAAATGCAAAAGAGCGAATATTTCGCGAATATTTTGAAAACCCAATATCCAAAAAGCCTTTTTGTAAAGGCTGCTACACGGGAAAGAAAAACCCTTCAATTAGCAAAAGCAGACACACCCCTCTACCCGGTTGAAGAAAAGAAGAAGAGGGATATCGATTTAAGACCTCAGATGGTTCAGGCTCAGACACAGCAAACACAGGAGGAAGACAAAGAAGACAAACTTTCCTTCTTTGATACGAATAAACCGATTGATATAGTGTCAGATACGATGGAAGGTTTTGACAAGGAAAAGTATGTGCTTTTTAAGGGAAGTGTCGTTGCAAAACAGGAAGACCTCTTCATATTCTCTGATACAATTGAAGCCTATATGAACGAAGAAACCAATGAAATCGAAAAGGCCCATGCTAAAGGGAACGTAAAAATTGTAAAGAAGGAAAGGACTGCAACAAGCAATGAGGCCATATTTGATAATGCAAAAGGTGAGATCGTATTAAAAGGAAACGTAATAGTGTACTCCGGACAGGACAGGCTAACCGGGGAAGTAGTTACCTATTATGTAAATGAAGACAGGGTTGTAGTAGAAGGAGAAAAGGAAAAGAAGGCACGTATCCTCGTTACACCGAAAGAACAGTCAAAACAGTAAACAGCAGACATCTTAATACATTTTTTTACAGGTCTTATACGACTTATATGACCTATTGTGCAATTCAAGGAATGAACGGGATGGGTACATCCTTCACAAACACCAATGCCTGGCAGACGGCAATCAGGTTTTCACTATCCTGCACAGTTATGTAATAAGAGGCTGTCTTCTTTGTTCTGTTGATTTCCTTTGATTCGGCTGTAAGGATAGTGTTTTTCTTGGGAGGCCGCATATAGGTAATATTCATATTGAGGGCAACTGCAATATTATCATGGGTATTGGATGATATTTCAAATGCCTCGTCAATGAGGGAAAACATGGCACAGAGGGCTGAGCCATAGATGTTATCCATCTGCTCCGTATATTCCATCTCACAGAGTGCATATCCTTCACTCACTTCTTTCAGCTTAATGTTGAGCAATCTGGCAAAAGGTTCTTGCTCAACCCTTTTAAAATAGGTTTCTCTCTTCTTCCCGTCCATATCAGCCAACAACCTTCTTTACCAGGTTCTCCACATTCGCCTTTGGCTGTGCGCCGATAATCCTGTCAACAACCTCGCCTTTGTTGAAAAGAATAACCGTAGGTATTCCCCTGATGCCATACTTAGCCGGGGTTACAGGGTTTTCATCCACATTCATCTTGAGGACTTTTACCTTTCCTTCATATTCAACAGCAACGGCATCAATGACCGGGCCCATAGCCTGGCATGGTCCACACCAGGTTGCCCAGAAATCTACAAGAACCGGCGTCGTCGACTCCAGAACCACACCCATGAACTCACCATCAGTCACTGCTTTTGCATTACTCATAATAACCTCCGTTTACTTTTAGCCCTCAGTAATTAACTGTTAGCAGACCGCTACAGGCTTATATTTTGTATTTAGATACGTTTTTTTAGCATTTTTGTCAATCTTTGAACAGCTTTAATCGCAGAGAATTGGTTACCACCGACACCGAACTGATCATCATGGCTAACGCCCCGTACATAGGCTCAAGCCGTATACCAAAAAAGGGATACAACACACCAAAGGCAATAGGAATACCGAGAATATTGTATATGAAGGCCCAGAAAAGGTTCTCTTTGATGACCCATAGGGTCTTCCGGGAAAGCTTGATTAGACTTATCAGTTTTGAAAGCTGCCCTTTCATGAGAACCACATCGGCAGACTCAATGGCAATGTCCGTCCCTTTCCCCATAGCAACACCAACATCGGCAGTCGCCAGAGATGGTGCGTCATTGATTCCATCTCCCACCATGAGGGTAATTCCTCTCCTTTTAAAATCTTCAACGATATCGGCTTTCTGATCAGGGAGAATCCGGTAATGATACTTTTCGATACCGACCTTCCCGCTTATGGTCTTTGCCCCTTCCATGCTGTCGCCGGTTATCATTACCGCCTCAATACCCATCTTTTTCAGTTCGTCAATCACCCCTTTCGATTCTGCCCTCACTGTATCGCTGAAGGCAAGGATTCCCATGAGATTATCGTTATTCCACACAATTACAGGTGAAGTGCCTTCTCTTTCCTTTGCCTGATATTGCTGCACGATTCCGTCATCAAGGGGTTTGCCTGTTTCTTCAAAAAGGGATATATTGCCAACAAAATAAGTCTTTCCATCAATTTCGCCTTTAATCCCTTTGCCCGGAATAGCCTGGAAATTATCCACCCCGGCAGATTCAATTTTCGATTCTTCTGATTTCCTCCTCAACGCCTCTGAGAATGGGTGTTCAGATTGTTTTTCAAGATTATAGGCCGTGAACAAAATATCCCTTTCTGAATACCCGCCGAGCGGAACTACATCGGCAAGCTCAATTACCCCTTCAGTGAGTGTACCCGTCTTGTCAAAAAGTACATACCGAACTTTATTCGTAAGTTCAAGCACCTCTGCACTTTTGATCAATATCCCCTTTTTAGCCCCAACTCCTGTAGAAACCATGATTGCCGTCGGCGTTGCAAGGCCAAGTGCACAGGGACATGCAATAATCAGCACGCTCACAAAAGATAAAAGGGCATTCGTCAGTTTCGGCTCAGGCCCAAAAATGTACCATACAAAAAATGCTCCAATGCTTATCAATATGACAATAGGCACAAATACGCCTGCCACCTGATCGGCGAGTCTCTGGACAGGGGCCTTTGTAAACTGGGCCTCCTCCACAAGCCGGATAACCTTGGACAGGACAGTATCCTTCCCGATTCTCGTCACTTTTACCACCACCGAACCCTTGCCGTTTACTGTCCCGCCGATGACTTCGTGACTGACACCTTTATGGACCGGAATACTTTCGCCGGTGATCATCGACTCATCCACATATGTGTTCCCCTCTGTCACCTCGCCATCGACAGGTACCTTCTCGCCAGGCCTGATTAATACGTAATCACCCACTTCGAGAGTATCAACGGATACCCTCATTTCCTTTCCATCCCGGATAAGCGCACACTCTTTCGGGGATAATTCATATAACATTTTAATTGCAGTATACGTTTTGGTTTTTGCCTTGGATTCAAGGTATCTTCCAAATAGAATCAGGGTGATAATAGTAGCGCTGGAATCAAAGTATGTATGCGGTTCAATACCGGCACGCATAATAACGTGGGGGAAAAACGTTACAAAGGCGCTGTAAAAGAAGGCCGCTGATGTACCAACCGATATAAGGGTATTCATATCTGCGGTAAAATGTTTCAGGTTAAGCACGGCCGGCTTATGGAACCTCATGCCAAAATAGAATTGCACTGGTAAAGTTAAAAGGAAGAGAATAAAATTATTATAAGGCAGGACCATCCACATGGAAAATACCATGATGACAGCGCTGAAACATGCTGACCAGATAAATGCCCTCTTTAATTCTGTCTCCTCTTTTTGTGCCCTCACCGTCACATCGCTTTCAATATCTACGTCATACCCGATATCACGTATGAGGGAAATAATCTCTTTAAGCTCAATATCCCTTTTGGGAATTATGACAGCCTTTTTCAAAGGGAAATTAACCCTTGCCTCTTTGATATTTTCAAGCTTGTTTAATTCCCTTTCAATACGGGAAGCACATGCAGCGCAACTCATACCCATAATAGGCAGTTCAAACTTCTCGGCCATAGTACCCCCTAAATAGATTGCAGATTTCAGATTGAAAAAAATCTACGGTTTGCAATCTTCTGAATAAACATTATAGTGAATATAAGACAGTGTGGTGGGAATAACAACCAGCCATGTTATTAACCGGAAGCAAAATAAGGTTGACATTGGTCGTTTGCCTGTATTATTGTAATGGTTCGCATGAAAATTAAAAGAACATATATCTTTTTTCTCATACCTCTCTTTATCTCTCTTTCTTTATTTTCTACACACTTCGTTGCCACAAAGGCCTTCTGCAACGGTGACGACAATAAAGAGGTAGTCATCAATGCAATAGTAAATTTTTTAAAAGACAAACAGGTAAGGCTCAGCGATGACCGATTGTCAAGAATGGCAAATACACTTTACGATGAGTGCAGATTGTACGATCTCGATTACCGGTTCGTTTTAGCAATAATAAAAGTCGAAAGTAATTTCAGGCACAACGTTACATCCCGTGATGGTTCAAAGGGTTTGATGCAGATAAAACCTTCCCTGGCAAAAATGATTGCGAAGAGCAAGGGTCTTGAATTCAAAGGTTCAAAGGAATTG
Organism: Pseudomonadota bacterium; assembly: GCA_026388245.1. Taxonomy (GTDB): domain Bacteria; phylum Desulfobacterota; class Syntrophorhabdia; order Syntrophorhabdales; family Syntrophorhabdaceae; genus MWEV01. The sequence goes on from JAPLKD010000040.1 coordinate 5,219, forward strand.
CTTGAACCCGATAACAACATACGGATCGGGACACATCACATATCAAAACTGGTGGAAGATTTTGAAAGTCTCCATGAAGTCCTTTTCGCATATAATGCGGGCGCAAAGAAGGCTAAGGGTAAGTTGTTCAAAGACAACGAACCAAACGGCCCCTTCACAAAAAAGGTCTTGAAAGAATACCACCAAAATATCTCCATCTTGCCAGAACCGTAATCGTCAAATAGATGTTCAAGGAGGAAAAATGAAGGTCAGTCTTACAAAAAAACAGTATAAAGCGCTCTTGAAACTCGTTATGCTTGGGGATTGGATGGTAAATACAGTTCCAGGCGACTCAAACGGTGAGGATGAAGAGATTGTGCAATATCTGCTCTCCCTGGCAAAGGATTTCGGGTATGAGAATTATGTTGAACTCGATGAAGAATTAAAAAAATACTTCCAAACAGAAGATTTTGAAAATGATACGGAGATTCTTGAAATTATAGGTGATTATCACGAATATGCTTTGTGGGAAGGGCTGGTCCTCGAATTTTCACAGCGTGATCTCATTGCAAAATATGGGGAAAAAGCCGTTGAGACGATGTCCGACGAAGAACGCGTCGAAAAAGAGATCCCTTTAATCAAAAAATATGAAGAAGAATTCAGGGAATATGGCCTCGATAATCTGGCAATAAAAACAACTGCTAAGCCAAAAATTGTAAAAGGGAAAAAATAAAAAAACGGAAGGCCCCACCCGCTTACCACTCTTTGACCACATTAATATAATTGATATTATTGAATTTAAATGGCGGAGAGGGTGGGATTCGAACCCACAAAGATCGTTGACAGTCAACGGTTACAGCGGTCTTGGTGGCAGTTTGGTGACGTTACGTCGTAGAGGCCTTATTTTCTTAGCTTCGCAGGGGGAAGATGTTATTCATCTTTCTAAAAGCGTCTACTAACTTGAGTTTAGCGTATATTTCAGTCGTTTCTCTTCCCATAGCTCTCGGAGTATAGGTTGATATCAGAGATAACGTTCCACTCCGGGCGTCGCTTATCAGACACAACGTCTTCACCAATCGTTGGCGCAATTCACCCCTGCAACAAGCACCATCGTTTTCCGTCTGCCAGCCGAGACCTGTCGTACCTCTTTCGTTCCGTTTCCTTATGAGAGTGAGGGCCCCGCCAACATATCGACGAATCTCTTCCTTAGCAGAGCACGTGCGGATAAAGAGTCTACTTCTGTTGTAGTCGGGTGCAGGTCAGTCTCGACTACAGTGATTTGCCCGTCCAAAAGCGTTCGAGAATCAGGGGGTAGATCAAGGAAATGGATTATCTTGGACAGCAGTGAATTTACATGGTTAGACAAGGCTTTTCGAGGTGTGGATGCATACCAGGTCCGATTCTGCATTTCAAGGGGTATTTCGCATTGAAACGTTACCTGTTCCGTATATTAGAACTCAATATTAACGATGCGGAACATTTTGCTTGACTTTAATTTTCCGTATGGTAAAAATAGAATTGCAATAAAATGGTAAAAGAGCCAACAAGACTATTTTAGCGGTATTGAAGTAGTGACGGGTTTACGTCGAAGCGGTTTAAAACAACAGGAGGAAAAATCATGGTCAATCGTAATGCAGGAAAAAGACTTTTTGTACTTATGGCGGTTCTGCTTCTTCAATGGGTCTTCGCCGGGGTGCTGACAGCAGCGGAACCGGAGAAGATTGTCCAGAGCGGAGCGATTCTGACTGTAGCCGAGTCCAAGAGACTGATCGGCAAGGCTGTGGCACAGATGCCGATCGTCAAGAATGCCCTTGCAAACGGTATGGTCATTATCATCAAGGGAACAACCAATGCCTACGTGGCAGATGAGATCACCGGGCAGAAAGCCTCGCACGCAGCATATGTGACGGGAAGAATTGAACCCGAGAAAGGGGGCAAATTACTGCCCAAGGTGAAAGCTGTTAACCACATAATTCTGGAGAAAGGCAAGGTAGTTGATATCCCGCTTGCCGATGCCGCGAAGAAGCTGAAAGCGGGCGACGTTGTCATCAAGGGGGCGAATGCCCTGGACTATAAGAAAAAGCTAGCGGCGGTCAATATTCTGGACCCGTCAGGGGGAACGACAGGGATCACAATGCCCTTCATAGTGGCACGCAAGGTTCACCTCGTCATTCCGGTCGGCCTTGAGAAGTTGGTGGCAGGGGATCTAGTGGATCTGACATTGAAGATGCGTGAGCCGATGGAATCGTTGCCTGTCCCCTCTGGCCTTTCGTCGGCACCATTTCCCGGTCACATTCTTCCCTCCTTGTGGCTCCTCACGGGCGAAATCGTCACAGAGTTGGAGGCCATTAAACTGCTGACGGGAGCACCTGCCTTTCAGTCCAGTGCAGGGGGTATCAGCGGTGCGGAAGGATCCGTCTGGCTTGTTTTCAGGGGAACCAAGGATCAGGTGACGAAGGCTCTCAGCCTGGTTCACTCAATCCAGGGCGAGCCGCCGTACACACAATAACCCCGTAGCGACATCTGAATACAGAAAACCTACTCATCTGGCGCCCGCGTATCGGGGCGCCAGATGTTTTCTCAGTTAACGTCTGGGATGTACCTTCTTTTCGATTTTCAATATTAAAATCACCCGAGAACGAAGGTCACTCGGCATGTCATGCCTGCCCATCGACAGGGACAGCGAAGGGAAAATGACCGGAACTTTCATAAACGTCATCGCAATATTGATCGGCAGCGGCATCGGCATGTTGTTTGGACCGTGCCTGTCCGATCGGATCAAATCCACCGTCCTTTCGGGTATGGGGATTTTCACCGCTGCTGTCGGCATGCAGATGTTCCTGAAGACGGAAAACAGGCTGATTGTCCTGGGCGCGCTGATTCTGGGGGCCGTACT
>JAPLKD010000182.1 GCA_026388245.1 Pseudomonadota bacterium
AATGAAAGAATGGTTCAGTATGACATCCCCGACGGCGGTAGCCTGCCTCAGAAATACAGTTTTGAGTTTTGAGTTATGGGTTTTGAATTATGACCCCCGATAGAGGCATTCGAGGGCATGGTTTTGAGTTTTGAATTGAAAGATCTGTTTACGCTTTACGCATCTTCGATGCAGAAGTAAATTTTAATTTTCTATACGGGTAGTTGCAGGCTTTCCCGCCTGTCCCTCGGCTCCGGCGGACAGGAGCCTGCGTTTTGATTAAGGTTGACTATGAGCGATATAGAAGAAATAAGAATCTGTGAAACTGTGGAAAAGGAAATCTTTGGGTAAAATCAAGGCAGTATTTATAGATCGTGACGGCACAATAAATGCCGATAAGGGTTATGTTTTCAGAATTGAAGATTTTGAACTGCTCCCAGGTTCACTTGAAGCCCTTAAATTACTTACCCGACACAAGATAAAAATCTACATAATCACAAACCAGGCAGGTATAGCAAAAGGACATTACACTGAAGAGGATTTCCATATACTAACTAACTCCATGATAAATCAGTTTCAGCAAGAGGGCATACTAATTGAAAAAACACTGTATTGTCCTCATCATCCTGAAGGTATTATTCCTGAATATACAAGAAACTGTAATTGTAGAAAGCCTAATACAAAACTTTTAGAAGATGTTATTCAGCAAAATGGATACCAAAAAAGCGAGCTAATCTTGATTGGTGATAAAACTTCAGACATTGACGCAGGCATAATATCTGGAATTAAAACATATTTGGTATTAACGGGTTATGGCTTAGAGCACCAAAGAAACACCAGAGCAATGTTTGTTAAGCCTGATCTTTTGAGCGCCGTTAATCATTTATTACAGGATATCAATACGCCTATTTACCCATGAATCCATTAGATGTAATAATATTAGCAGGCGGGAAAGGCACAAGACTAAGCAGCATCCTTTCTGATATTCCCAAGCCAATGGCTCCAATTAACGGAAGGCCATTTTTAGATATTTTGCTATCACAGCTGAATAGCTATCCAGATATAAAAAATGTGATACTTGCGGTTGGATACAAATCAGACATAATAATGGCCAAATACAGAGATTATGCAACTTATGATTTTAAAATCCTGTTTTCTGAAGAAAAGGTATTATTAGGAACAGGCGGCGCAATAAAAAAGGCATTGTCTTTGACAAACACAGAAGATGTGCTTGTTTTAAATGGTGATTCGTATATTGATTTTGATATTGACAGCTTGATAAATTTTTACAAAACCAACAGTGCTTCAATGACCATAGTTTTAAAAGAGATCAGCGATTCTAACAGATATGGTAGCGTAAAAATTGATGATCAGCTCAGGATACTTTCATTTGAAGAAAAGGGTAGTTCAAATCATACCGGCTTAATAAATGCCGGAGTATATTTGATAAAGAAGAACCTTTTTGACAACATCGAAGAAGATCATGAAATATCTTTTGAGCGACAAATATTGCCAGTCCTGATAAAAGGCAATACATGCGGTTACATTACATCGGGTAGATTTATTGACATTGGCGTTCCAGAAACATACCTTATTGCTGACGAGTTCTTCAAAGATGGACTTAGTATAAATAAACCTGCAAACGGTTAGGAAGGTTTTTATGGGGACAAAAGCACTTATTACTGGAATCACAGGAATGGTAGGCTCACATCTTGCCGACTTTCTTCTGGAAAAGACTGATTGGGATATATACGGCATGTGCCGGTGGAGAAGTCCTCTGGATAACGTCCAACACCTGCTGGACCGCGCGAATAAAAAGGACCGGGTACATTTTATTTATGGCGACCTGAATGATTATGTTTCATTGGTGAATGCCATAGAGGAAAGCAAACCCGATTATGTCTTTCATCTTGCTGCTCAGAGTTATCCAAAAACAAGCTTCACCTCGCCTATTCACACCTTGGATACAAATATCCTGGGCACTGAGAGATTGCTTGAAGCCTTGAGAAGGCGCCAAGGCATTGATCCTATCATCCATGTATGTTCATCATCGGAAGTCTTCGGCAGAGTCCCGAAAGAAAGATTGCCGATAAATGAGGATTGCCCCTTCCACCCCGCCTCGCCGTACGCCATTTCCAAAATCGGTACTGATCTCGTCGGCCGGTTTCATGCCGAAGCTTACGGCCAGAAAGTCGTCATAACAAGGATGTTCACGCATTCTGGACCCCGCCGGGGCGACGTCTTTGCCGAATCTACCTTTGCCAAACAGATCGCCATGATAGAGCAGGGCTTGATTCCCCCTGTCGTCAAGACTGGGAATCTCGAATCTCTCCGAACGTGGTCCGATGTGAGAGACGCCGTGCGAGCCTACTATATACTGGTGACGGTGAACCCCATTCCGGGTGAATCATACAATATTGGGGGAACATATTCCTGTACCGTTGGAGATATGCTCAACTATTTAATTTCAATATCCGAGCGGAAAGACATAAAGGTTGAGACAGAGGAAGAACGTTTGCGACCCTTGGATGCAGATCTCCAAGTTCCTGATACAACAAAATTTCGAAATCATACCGGCTGGAAGCCGGAAATACCTTTTGAGAAAACCATGCAGGATTTATTGGATTACTGGAGAGATAAACTTGAGAAAGGCAAGGTATTTCTGGTACGGTAAGTATGACAAGAAAAGTTACCCCATATTTACCGGATAACACGCCTCCGTTACTGTGCCCTGAGCTTAAACCAGTTTTTCTTGTGCACCAGAACCCTTGGTTCAAGGTAATGTCGAGGGGATCCTACTACAGCGTGGAATATGAGCGGCCTCAGGTTGTGGTGCTCCCGGTCATAGAGGAAAATTCAATTGTCATGGTTCGCGTGAGACGCCCATTGATTGACGACTACCCCTTGGAGTTCCCGGCAGGTGATTCAAGAGAAAGAGAGACTCCGAGGATAGCCGCGATGCGGGAGTTTATGGAAGAAACGGGTATACGTGTCGAGGACCCCTTACGTTTCCTCCCTGAATTGCCTATCTCTGAAATGCCCGGAAGGATGCCGGTCCTTCTGAGTGTCTTCAGAGTGAATGTGAGCCAGAGCGAGTTCGAGTCACGTTCGCAGCATGATAATGATATCGTTTCTGTCGAAGCCATACCATTCACTGAAGCTATGCGGATGATTGCCGATGGGGAAATATATCTGTGTTCTCCTCTTGCAATCATATCACGTCTCCTCCTGAAAAAACGTCTCAACACGTCAATCGCGGACGGGGAGTTATAATGAAAAACAATCCGGATATAGTTCTGGTTAATGTCGGAGGAACACGCAAGCAAGTCTATCAGGACTTAGGCAAAGTCTTTTCGGCAATTGACACACCATTTTGGGCGGCACTTACCGCAGGATATCTCCGCGGAAAAGGGTTCAAAGTGAACATTCTCGACGCCAATGCCCTCAACCTTGATCTTGACGAAACGGTAGAGGCTCTGGTCAAAATCGATCCCAGATTTATCGCCATTGTCTGCTACAGCCAACAGGCAAACGTTTCGACACCTATTATGGTTGCTGTGGGACAACTTTGCCGGAAGATCAAAGGAACTATCCCTGAAACCGGACTGATTCTTACAGGTTGGCACCCCTCAGCGCTTCCGGAGCGAACATTGAGGGAGGAGGCGTGCGACATGCTTGTTAAAGGGGAAGGTTTTTACACCCTTGCCGACCTTCTTGCCGGAAAGGATTTTTCTGAAATCCCTGGTCTCTGGTGGAAAGACGGTTCAGAAATTCTCTGTGGTCCCGCCCCGGAAAACATCAAAGACCTCACCGCGGAACTTCCCGATGTGGCATGGGATCTCCTGCCCATGGATAATTACCGGGCATTCAGTTGGATGTGCCTCCACGATTTCAGTGAACGGACAAAATTTGCATCGATCTTTACGAGCCTCGGGTGTCCTTACAGGTGTAGTTTTTGTGCCATTCACGCCACCTATGGTGAGCACAGGATACGTTACTGGAGCCCTGAATGGGTGTTAAGGCAGATCGACATCCTTGTGAACGATTATGGAGTGAGGCACATTAACATCCATGATGAGCTTTTCGTCTTCAACACGAAACACTACCTGCCAATTGCTGAGGGTTTGATCGAGAGAGGATATAACCTCAACATTAATGCCTTCGCGCGGGTTGACGTACTCGATAAGGCGGAAACACAAAACCTGATAACCTTAAGGAAAGCCGGTTTTCAATGGCTCAAGCTGGGTATCGAGACCGGTAACAGCAGCATAAGAGCCAATGTTGGAAAAGATTCCTACGGCATTGACGCCGTCCGCAATGCAGTAGCAAAGGCACATGGAGTCGGTATCGACTTTTGCGCCAATTTCATGTTCGGCCTTCCCGGCGATGACTACAATTCAATGCAGGATACCCTGAACCTGGCGTTGGAGCTGATGCCGGTCTTTCCGAGCTTCTTCTGTACCATGGCAATTCCGGGGTCTGATCTTTACAGCGAAGCTCTTGAAAAAGAAATTCCCCTTCCGGACACCTGGCTCGGATATGCATCCCAGGGCTATGAATTTAAGCCTCTCCCGACGGAACACCTCAGCGCAGCACAGGTTCTCGAATTCAGAGACTATGTCTTCGACACCTATTTTAAGAATCCGAAATATTTGCACATGATAGAAACAAAGTTCGGGAATGAAGCCCGGGAACACATAAAGGAAATGACTGCAATAAAGCTGAAGCGCAAGCTTCTCGGAGACTGAAGGGATTTATGGACAGAATATCGAAGGAGATCAGAGAAAACATACTCCGCATTGCCCATCACAGCGGACACGGGCACATTCCCACATGCTTTTCCATTATCGAAATGCTCCGTGCCGTATATGAATCAATGCGGTACAACCCGAAACAACCGGACTATGATGAACGAGACATTTTCATCCTGAGCAAGGGCCACGCAGCGCTTGGCCTTTACTGCACCCTGGCCCGCTATGGTTATTTCCCAATTTCAGATGTCTTCAGTCTCGGTGTCTTTGGGTCAAATTTCGGCTGTCATGCCGACCGTTTTAAGATCCCGGGAATAGAGCTATCGACGGGCTCGCTGGGGCATGGTATCGGAGTGGCTGCCGGGATGGCTCTGGGGTTCAAACTCTCCGGTAATTCCAGGAAGGTTTTTGTCCTTATTGGTGACGGCGAAGCCAATGAGGGTTCTGTCTGGGAGACTGCGATGGTTACTGCTAACCTTCATTTGGACAATCTTACCATTCTCTTCGACAATAACCGTTCGCAGTCCAGATGCCTGCCGGTCACAAATCCGGAAGAGAAATTTACTTCCTTCGGTCTTAAAGCTATGACCGTGGATGGCCATGATGTGTCCGCTATAAAGGAGGTTGTCCTATGTCCCGTGGAGGGAACTCCCCGCGCCATTGTAGCACAGACCACCAAAGGGATGGGCTGTCCCACCCTGGTAAGAGATGTCTTTGCATGGCACCGCCGGAGCCCGAATTCGGATGAATTGAAAATACTCCTTGGAGAACTGAATGAGACGTCAGTTTAAAGATACTGCAATAAGACTTGCGGAGCACGACGATAAACTCGTACTTCTCTTTGGCGATATCAGTGTGTTTCTTTTTAGTGAGTTCAAAGAACTCTATCCCGATCGTTTATTGAATATTGGCATCTGCGAAAACACGCTCATAAGTATGGCCGCCGGCATGAGCGCCGCAGGGTTCCACCCTATAGTGCACACCATAGCCCCTTTCGTAACAGAGAGGAGCTACGAGCAGGTAAAGCTTGACCTTTGCTATAATTGCTTGGGTGCAACAATTGTGACCTGCGGCGGTTCCTTTGATTATGCATGGGACGGCGCGACACACCACTGCTATACGGACCTCGAACTGATGCGAATGCTCCCCGGCATGGAGGTTATGCAGCCCGGCTCAAAAAAGGAGTTCGACACCCTTTTTTCAACATGCTACAACAACGGAAACCCCTCATATGTGCGAATCGCCGCTGACGAGCATGGACTCGACCTGCCCGTTGAATTTGGAAAAGGTGTCCTCATTAAGGAAACACGAGGAGCAAACCTTACTGTTGCCACAGCGGGCCCCCTTCTTGGCAATGTCCTCTCCGCCTGCTCAGATTTGCCAGTGAACATCATTTATTTTCATACGATAAAGCCTTTCGACAGGGATCTGCTGGAACGTTTTGCCGGAACCAGAATCATCGTGGTTCATGATGCCTTCGGGCTTTTCGAGGCCATCAACGCTACATGTTCCGTTAAAGCCGAGTATCATGGGCTCCCCGACGAGTTTTGCTGTTACTATGGGACGCTCGAAGACATTCGCAGGAAGCTTGGACTTGATGCAGCCGGCATTCGGTGTGCAGTCGAAACTACCTTGCTGCAGGACGGTAATAAAGGGAGTCAAGATGCCCAAACAACTTGACAGAGAATGGTTTGCAAGACAGGCTGCAACGGATGCGGACCGTGAAAAAGTCATGAATATTCTTAAAATGCGTGAACAGGCAATCAGGGAGCATATATTCTATACCGGAGACAACATCATCACGCTGCGGCTTGGTTCAAATCTGCTTTCGATGCGGGAATGCTCTGCGCCGGCAACTATAGAGGTTTATTATGAGCTATTCAGAGAGGATGACCACTTCCTGCATAAGGATTTTTTTGCATTGGATGTAAGATTCGTTGTTGATATAGGTGCTAATGAGGGTTTCTATGCGCTGCGTATCGCGGCCAATAGTCCCTCTGCCCGAATTATTTGCGTGGAACCAAATCCTTTTGCTTTTGAAATACTCTCAATGAATATCGAAAACAATGGCTTGAAAAATGTTGTTCCCATAAACGTTGCGGTCAGTTGCGATGGCAGACTTGTCGACATGGAATTTGTCCGCCAAATACCTGCCATAGGCGGAGCAAAACTGCGAGATGTTGAACGTTCCTGGCTCAAAGAAGATATCGTTCATAAACGGGTGGTCAGATCCGTCACAGTGGAACAAATTGTTGCCCAGTATTCCTTCCGGCACATAGATATACTTAAAATAGATGTGGAAGGAATGGAAGATGAAATTGTAAAAAGCCTTGCACCTGTCGCCAAAAAAATACGAAAAATCGTAGTTGAACGGCACAGCAAAAACCTTAGGGATATTGTGACAAATAATCTGTCCCAGTTTGGGTTTGAACTCGTGTATGAAGAAGATCCGCAGTGCGAGCGATACTACGGCGATCTTTATTTTGTGAACAAAGATGTAGAGGTATGACCATGCCTGCCTGCTGGTTCAAAAGATTGCAGAAGGAGAACGTATCATCATGAAAAGGCTAAATTCTATTTCTTCTAATAGCATATTCAGATCAACAACCCTCTGTGATGATTTTATAAAGACGCCTCTTGGCTTCATCGATGTTGGCGCATCAGGTGGCGTTCACCCTCTTGTACTTCCTGTTGCATCAACCACAAACTGTCTCTGTTTTGAAGCCAGTTCAAAAGCATCTGAAGAATTGCGTGTGATAGAAAAAAGTATTTTTGCCAATCTTACCGTCTGCAATACTATTGTTGGGCAGAATAATGGAGAAACAGACTTCTATTTTACCGAAAGCGAGGTCAACTCGTCCCTCCGGCAACCGCATGCGAGCCTCCTCAACAGATACGGTAAGAAGGGTTTTCAAATCAAAGAACGAAAGGTAATGGAAGTAAGAACGCTTGATTCTATTGTCCGTGAAGTAGGCAAGCAATGCACGAACCCCGGAGAGATTATTAAGCTTGATTGCCAGGGCGCTGAATACGAAATCCTTGATGCCGCGCCGGAGACACTCGCAAAACAGTGCATGTCGGTATGGTGTGAAGTGGAATTCTTCCAGGTCTATGAAGATCAGAAGACGTTTTCCGATGTAGATCGGCTTTTATGCTCAAAAGGGTTTTCTTTGTACGGCCTTTATCCGAAATATATCTCAAGAAAGATGATAGACAGAACAAGCTGCGAAACGAATGAAAGATTGATGTGGGCAGATGTGTTTTATATAAAAGACCCCCTGGAACAAATAAATGCGCGAACCTTGTTTACAAAACGTGAAATCGATGTCTTGATCATAAGTGCACTTACAACAGGTTTTTTTGATTATGCAATTGAAATCATCGAAGCATACAAAAACGATTCACACGAAAAAAAGAAACTGCTGAAATTGACTCGATTATTGGCGCGGCGTGAAAAAACAGGGATCGAGCGTCATGCAAGACAGTTCATAGACAGGTGTCGCAAAACTCCGAAGAACATTTATCTCTATGCGAAAAAATTTATTGATGAAAACAAAAACAATAACGACGTGGACTTCCTTACCATCTCTTGAAACTATTATGCATATAGAGGAACAGCATGAGCGGTAAAACTATGAAATTGGACATTGGGGGTTGCGCAAAGCTCTTTGGTGCAACTCAAAAAGAAATAACAGATACCTGCGGGGCAATCTTATCTGCTAAGGACTTTCGCTTCGTCGTAATAGATAAAGAAGAGGAAGAAAAGACTTTACTGGATGTAATAAAAACGATTGATTCTTCGCTATCCGTTTCCGGGAAGGGTAGACAAGATGATTGGGAAAATGGGTGGTCCGAAAATTTACAGGCATTCATTGAAAGCGGTTACAATCTGTCATTGCTGACACCGAAATATATGCACAAATCCAATACAAGAAGGCTTTTTTCACAATACGTAAGGCCGCTGGATAGTGACTTCGAGGTGAATTTTTATATTGCATATCGTCATTTTCTTTTTAAAAAATACCTCAGCGACTATGAGTGCATTTACGAATTCGGATGTGGTACCGGCTACAACCTTGTCATTATGGCACAGATTTTCCCTCACAAAGATATTACAGGACTTGATTGGGCGACGTCTTCTGTGCGTCTCGTAAATGAAATTTCCTTAAAATACGGTTATCGATTAAATGGCCGTTTCTTCGATTTTTTTAACCCTGACTACTCATTGAAGGTCGCAGATCATTCTGCATTTATTACATTAAATTCTTTAGAGCAAATAGGAAACGATCATGATAGATTCATACAGTTTATACTGCACAAAAGACCTGCAATCTGTATCAACTCTGAACCTATCCTCGAACTCTATGATCAGAATAATCTCCTTGATTACCTTGCCGTTAAATACCACTGCAAAAGAAATTATCTCAATAACTACTTAAGCACGCTCGAGAAATACGAGCGTGAAGGTATCATTGAGATACTAAAGGTTCAACGTGTACACTCAGGGAATATGTTCCATGACGGATATTCCTATGTAGTATGGAAAATAAATTAGTCCGTGCTGGAGGGATATATGATTGACGAAACGGTATTGACGGTTTTGTACCACAAAGACGAGTATCTCAAAAAAAGTTTCCGGAGCAGCTAATGGAAGTGATAAAAACAAATCTTAATGGCGTTCTCCTTATAAAGCCACCTACCATCTTTGAGGACTTCAGAGGGACATATGTGGAGCTCTATAACGAAAAGGTTTATAAAGATGCCGGCATCTCCATCGATTTTATCCAGGACGATATCTCCTCATCAACACAGCATGTACTAAGAGGTGTCCACGGTGACAGTGAAACATGGAAACTCATCTCCTGCCTCATGGGAAAATTCTATCTTGTTGTGGTGAATTGGGATAGGGAATCTCCCCAATTCGGTAAATGGACATCCTTTGTCCTTTCTGAGACCAACAGGTTACAGGTCCTTGTCCCGCCTCAATTCGGTAACGGCCACCTCGTCCTGAGCGAACAGACTATTTTTCACTATAAACAATCTACCTACTACAATCGTTCCAGCCAATTCACTATACTGTGGAATGACCCCACACTGAATATATGGTGGCCGGTAAAAAATCCTATAGTCTCCATGAGGGACGGGGGGGCATCATGATCATCACAAGGACACCATTTCGCATTTCTTTCTTCGGAGGAGGCACGGACTTGCCTGCATTCTATGAGGAGAATGGCGGTGGAGCCGTGCTCTCAACGACCATAAACAAGTACTGCTATATCAGTTGCAGAGTTCTTCCACCGTTTTTCGAATGTAAGCACAAGATTGTCTATTCCAAACAGGAGATGGCGAACGAAATCAACGAAATAATTCATCCGTCGGCAAGGGAGACCTTAAGGTTTATGAATATCACGGATGGGGTTTCTATCAGTCACGATGGAGATCTCCCTGCTATGTCCGGCCTTGGGTCAAGTTCCGCCTTCACCGTGGGATTGCTTCATGCCCTTTACGCACTTAAGGGGAAGATCGTCCCCAAGAAGCGGCTGGCTATGGAGGCAATCCATATCGAGCAAGATATGATCAAAGAGAACGTGGGCTCTCAGGATCAGGTGGCCGTTGCCTTAGGAGGGTTTAATAAGATAGAATTCAAAAGCCAGCACAATATCGAAGTTACTCCCATACCTATGGGGCGCGAAACCTTCCAAAGATTTCAGGACCATTTCCTGCTTTTCTTTACAGGGGTGATACGATCTGCATCCCGAATAGAAGCAGACAAACTCAATCACATTAATGAGAAAAAAAAAGAACTTGAGTCCATACGCAGCATGGTGGACGAGGCCTTCAACATCCTGACCAACGAAAGAGACGTCCTTGATTTCGGCAGACTACTCCATGAAAGCTGGCAACTTAAAAAAAGCCTTTCAGAGAAAGTGTCTAACCCCTACATCGATACTATCTATGACACTGCAATAAAAAGCGGTGCTATCGGCGGAAAGATCCTCGGTGCAGGCGGCGGTGGCTTTATCCTCTTTTTTATGTCCCCCGAAGACCGTGAAAAAGTGAAACAAGCCCTGAACTTCCTCCTTCACGTACCCTTCCGTTTCGATGTACTCGGAAGTCAAGTTATCTACTATACGGAAGAAGCTATTTAAAAAAGGGCACACTATGAAAACGATCATACTTGCCGGCGGAAAAGGCACAAGACTCCGAGACATTGTGGCTGATGTACCCAAACCCATGGCGCCTGTCGGAGGAAAACCATTTCTAGAATATATCATCCTCGCGCTGGCCGCACAGGGATTAAGAGAGGTTATACTCTCCGTTGGCTATAAAAAAGACATCATTCGATCATACTTCGGTGACGGCTCCCGGCTGGGCGTCAATATTGTCTACTCAGAAGAATACACCTCCCTTGGCACCGGCGGCGCGGTCCGTGAGGCCCTCCGGAGCACCGGGGATCGGCATTCCCTTATCCTCAACGGCGATACATTCAACCGCTTCGATTACCTCTCAATGGAGGCATACCACGTTTCAACTGATGCTCTCCTCACTATCGCCCTTGTCCACAAAAACAACGTTGGCCGGTACGGCCCTGGTAAGAATGGACGAGCAAAACAGGATCTCCGGATTTTCCGAAAAGGAACACCAGGGAAGCGGATACATCAATTGCGGCATATATATTGCCGACAGGGCCATTCTGGACCACATGCCCGCGGGACCATTCTCACTGGAACGGGAACTCTTCCCCGCATTGGTCGGGCAATCTATATATGGTTATCCTCACCGCCATTTCTTTATCGATATCGGCATCCCCGCAACATACCGGCATATCAACCACCACTCTGCCCTTCTGTACCCCCTTGGGGAACAGCAATCACAGATAATAAGGAATTGCCATGACTGAAGAAATAAATCCAGAAGAACAGAGCCGCAATGACCACATCGTCTTCAACATCGTTTATAGTCATCTTCCCATTGACAACATGCATGCAACCCATAAAAGTAATGTTTCTGTTATCTGGACGCATCTCCCCATTGATAATAGTCAACTTTACCTCTACTTAGACGCGTACAGTTATACAGGCATCAAGGGCAGTTTCGATATCCTTTTATTACACGAACCCATTATTGTTCTGCCCGGACAGTACGATTCACAGGTGTGGGAACGTTTTGATCATGTCATCACCCAGTATGATACATTCATAGAATACAACAGCAATTTCAGTAAATTTATCTCTCCCAGGGGAGGTTTTCACACAAATGAAGCAACGCCGGAGTCTGCGATCACCGAAGATCCTGATGAGCGGGAAAGGTCATATCCCACAGAAGGAAGGATAAAAGGGATCTGTATGATCAACGGCAATAAACAATCCGCGATACCCGGTGAACTTTACTCTAAAAGGATCGAGACGGCGCTCTGGTTCGCCTCTCATTCCAACATTCCATTTGATGTATATGGAACCCCTCCTTTCTTTTTACCCAATTATAAAGGCATAGTACCTCGGGGCAAACGCATTGAAACGTTAAAAAAATACAGATTTGGTTTCGCTTTTGAGAATGTCGGCCATGACAAATTTGCACTTGGGTATGTCGATAAGATTCTCGATTGCCTTGAGACGCGGACTGTACCAATCTATCTTGGAGCACCGAATATAAGTGAGTACATTCCCGAAGGTTGCTATATAGATTTTCGAAAATTCGAGGATTACGGAAAACTTGACAGATTTCTACAAGCCATGACACACAAAGAATATATGGAATACATAAGAAACATTGACCTCTTTGTCACAAATGGCGGATTACGCCCCTACTCATGGAATACTATCTACGACCACCTTCTGTCCCTGTTCGCGGAAAGAATGGGACAGGCTGTAGACAGTCTATGTGGTAATCCTTTATCTGAATGGAGCCCGGGCATGTCACCCCGCTATAATGGAGAACCAATCTCCGAGAACAATTCGTCTCCACTCTGGACGTTTGGGGAGCTCGTCACTAAGTGGTCACCGCTCGTTGATTATGGACAGAAATGGATAAAACCAGGTGAGCACAAGACAAACCAGGAACGTTACAATCACATCGTGAGACTACAAGGAGAAGGGAAATATAAAGAGGCTATCAATGAATTCGCGTATATGGGCGGCGGTGGAAACATCGAGCTGCACTATCTCTTTGCAAATCTTCTTCTTTTGGCAAAACAATATGATAACGCGAAGATCCACCTGGAGTTGATCATCACTGCAACCAACGGTCATTCAAAGGCCTACAACGATCTCGGGGGCATATGTCTGGTAAGGGGGGAAGTTAAAGAAAGCGTGGAGCTTTTTCACAAGGCCATTGCCTGCGACAATAAAAACTATGACGCCATAGAAAATCTCATGGACATCTTGACACGGCTTGATATACCGGACTATATGATCACGCTCATGCCAGACCTTATGAAATCATCGCCAACCGATGTCCGGTTGCAAATCATTGACGAACGTTATGGACTCCGCAAGAGCACGGAAGACATATTGTCATCTTGTATGTCAACGGATACCGCTCCGTGTGGCGAATTGTCGGCGAAACAAAACGTTTACACGGGTATAATGAAGATTGCCGAGCAGCACAAAGAGGAGCATAAGATGCAGAGGTCTACAACAAACCATCGCCATGGTTTTACCACTTTCGGAGAACACCCCCTTGTTTCTGTCGTCTGTTTTGTATACAACCGGGAAAAGTATATTGCTCAGACAATCGCATCAGTCCTGAACCAGACATATCCCAACATCGAATTAGTCATCCTCAACGACGGCTCTACAGATAGTACGGAAAATATAATCAATAAATATCTTCCGAACCCAACAATTAAGTATCATTATCAGGAAAATCTCAGCAAGAGCCTGGGGACGTCCGACATCAAGTTCGACATACTCAACAATAGATCTGTTGACCTCTCCTCCGGTGACTTTATCTGCGTCATAGGCGCGGACGATATCTACTTCCCCGGGAGGATCGAGCAACAGATCGAGGAGTTCCGAAAGTATCCGCAACTCGACATCTCATTCTGTAACGCTCTCATTATCGATGAGCAAGGAAACTATCTTTCCTCTACTTTTCGGCATCCGAGGGCCCTGCAGTTCACCCGATACAACTTGCTCCGCTGGCTCTTTACAATAAACTTCATCGCTCACCCGTCGGTAATGCTCAGACGCACATCGTTCTATGAGCAGGGCTGTTATGGAGGAGGGTTTGGCTGTGATTGGCATTTCTGGCTCAAAACCGCAGGAAAACTCAATTTCAAGTATCTTGATGAACCCCTCTGGTGTTACAGGATCCATGAAGATTCTGCCAGTACGAGTTCGAAGAACGCCGATATGTGCATAGCGGGCACGATAGACGTACTGGAAGAATTCTATGGCACTCGTTCGATCGAAGACTTCTATCCGGAAATAGCGTCATGCACCGACAAGGATCAGGCTCTATACAGCGCCCATTTAGATTTCGGCAACGACATGCTCACCGCTAGGTTCATTGGTCTTCCACGCTTTGCAGTCCGTGAGTATGAGGCGGCCCTCTCCTATAAAGAAAACAGCCTTGAAACCCTCAATAACCTCGCTATCGCCCATGTCGTTACGGGCAACCGGCAAGGGGCCGGAAAAATATTCAACTACCTGAGATCCGTTGCCAAGGGAAACGATATCATAGGCCACAACATCGACGTCTTCGATCATTCGACAGCGGAGCAACCACATATTGCGGACTATAGTATCATTACGGAAAGCACAAATGTTTCGGAATTGAAACAGAAAATACTATTCTTCGAGCAAAGTAGTGATATTCTCCCAGGTTCGACGCTTTCACTTACGTCTAGGGTGACCGTGGAAGAGCTTATCTATGCAGGCCGCCCAGAACCATTTCTGAATGTAGTCAGCATGCCAAAACGATCTGTGGTTTCGGGTTTGACATCGATAATCATTCCCGTATCGGCATATGACGATAATCTGAAGAGGTGTATTCAATCGATTCATACTCATGCGGAAGAGGCCAACGAGATTATCCTGGCGGCTCAGGATTCTTTAACGGTACCCGGGTGGATGAAAAGAATGCTTAAATACAACTCTCATTCTCTCACGACAGTTACCGTAAGAGACAGGGGTTTTGCCGCTTCCTGCAATGAAGGACTACAGAAGGCTTCCGGGCAATATGTGCTGATTCTCGACAGAAATTCAATCATGCTTAAGGGGTCCATTGAGAAAATGCGTGAGTGCATAGATACACGCCCGGAGCACGGGATAACCGTCCCCATGTCGAATCATGCAATCGGCATCCAACAGATTCCCAAGACTCAGCAGATGCCTTTCAGGGATTTTGAAGAATATGCAGAAAAGTTCAACGAACGCAACCGGCATCGATATATCATAACCTCTGAAATTGATTGTACCTGTGCGCTTATCGAAAGAGAGCTAATCGATACCATTGGTTTTTTCAACGAACAAATAGATGTCCCCTATTTTGTAATGAACGATTACCGTATGCGAGCGCTTGTTGAAGGACAGCAGGCTGTGATTGCAGCCGATAGCTGTGTCTATTTGTATCAAGGCAGTCCGAGAGAGAAAGGCTTTGATAAAATCTTTCATGAGCAATGGAACGCATTTAACCCGCATTCTGAAACAGGAAGAAAGCTCTCGCCTTTTGTCGCCATGAAAAATGCCCGTGATCATCGCAGCAAAGGCCTTCTCGATGAAGCGGTGCAGGCCATTATGGAAGGAATAAAGTACACACCTGAAGAGGAGGAACTCTATTACTGCCTTGCTGAAATCCTGCTGGAGGAAAAACAATACGAAGAAGCTATAGAAGCCATACAGTCGTTACCGGAAACAGGACGGGTCAAAGCAAAGGCACTGGAGATACTCGGACACTGCAGCTATTATCTGGGTCGTATGGAAGAAGCTCAAAGTTATGCAGAACATGCGCTTTCCCTTTGCTTTGATTCGATAAAGGCCCTTAACCTTAAAGGTTTATTGGCGCTGAAGCAGGAAAATCAAAAGGATGCTGAAGTATTGTTTCAGCAGGCAATAGCTGCGGATCCCAGTTTCGCAGACCCCTATGTGAATATGGGGGTAATGAAATGGCACAATAGCGAACAGAAAGAAGCGTTGGACCTCATTGAAAAGGGCTTTATCCTTTCACCGGAAACCGGGGATTTCTCAACAACATACAATTCCGCCATCACTTCTTTAAAGGAGTTTTCAAGGGCGGAAAAGGTATTTCTTGAAGCCTGCGGGCTCTTTCCTAAGAATAAAAAACTTACCTTTCTTTTCATCGGTATCCTTTTGCAGCAGGAAAAATTCGCTGAGGCGATGGAAGAAACCGAGAAAGCAATGATTACCTTTGGGGCGGATGATGGTATCCTTGCCGCCGCTCTTCAGATAAGAGATAAAATAGGCCCCCTAAAAATAGATGAGACTCATAGAAATGGATCTCTATCTGTGTGTATGATCGCAAAAAACGAAGAAAAGTACATAGCGCGCTGTTTAGCAAGTCTCACACCTGTTGCCGATGAGATCATTGTCGTTGATACAGGTTCCACAGACCGAACAAAAGACATCGCCAGAGCCTTTGGAGCACAGATCTTCGATTTTCCCTGGACAGATGATTTTTCCGAGGCCAGGAATGTGTCGCTTGAAAAGGCAAGAGGTCAATGGGTTCTCGTCCATGATGCGGACGAAGTCATATCATCCCGTGATTACGATAAACTGAAGGATGTTATCGGGCAGAAAACATCTCAACTCGTAGCGTATACACTAACGACCAGAACATATACGAATAACACGTCCGTTGAGGGATGGAACCTGAACAGCGGTGAGTACCCTGACGAAGAAAAGGGTGCCGGTTGGCTGCCGTCGACAAAAACCAGACTGTTTCGCAATGACAGCCGAATACGATTCCAGAATCAGGTCCACGAATTCGTGGAGCCTTCATTGGCACAAGCCGGGGTTGAGATCAGACACTGCACCATCCCCATACACCATTACGGCAAGCTTGATCCGGAAAGGTCTTCATCAAGGGCCGAGATGTACTTTGAATTGGGCGGAAAAAAGATGATGTCTTTTCAGGATACAAAGTCATTACGGGAACTTGCCATACAGGCAGGTGAGCTTGGCAAATATACGGAAGCCCTGGGACTCTGGGATATGTATATCAAGTTTAAACCGGATGACCATGCTGCATATTTCAATATGACAACCCTTTATCTTGAGACAGGAGAATTCGAAAAGGCCCTTGCTGCGGCCAGGATTGCAAAGAACATAAATCCACAGTCAAAAGAGGCCTTGCTCGGTTTTGCGACATCCTCTATCTGTTGGGGAGATATTGTGGAAGCAGTTGATGCCCTGGAGGGTCTACTCAAAAAAGAACCCGGGTATGTGATGGCCATAGGGGCATTGGCTGCTGCATACTGCATTAGCGAAAAGACAGGGAAGGGTATTACGCTACTCAAAGAGATGCAGGCAAAACGGTATGACTGCAGCATTGCACTCCATTCCCTTTCTAAAAAATTGATTGCGGCAGGGAGGAGCGAATATGCAAAGCTCCTTCTGGAAAGTGTGATTGGCTCCGGATATAGCACACTCAAGGATTCCGTTGTTCTTTTAGAGGAGCTGAATACTCAGCTGAAAACGTGATATAGCTTCTAATAAACATTAATTTTAGAGCCTCTTGCAGAATGACAACGTAGGAATATACGAGTTTTGCAAGAGGCTTTTTAATTATGTGCTTGGTTGGGGGGGTACTTTTTCGTGTTAATTTGACTATGCCGGTGACCCTCGAAGGCCTGCGGCAATATTGAGATTAATATTGACGATGAGATCGAGTTTCTCGGGAGACGGGTTACCCATCACTTCAATAATCCGTTTATCAATGATAAGACTGAGCTTCAAAATATTTGCTCTTAATTGTGCCGGCATAGGGTTATCTTCTCTTGCAAGCTCATCCTGAAAAATGGTCCATATTTTCTGGTTGAATGTCAGGGCCTCATCGAGCCTTTTAAAATTGCCTTCTCCATTCCACTGCTCCTGGCAGGACTTGAGCAGGTGGGCTGCCTTCGTGAGGACCGCTGCCTCCAGTTCCCGACCCAACAGGGTTGTCTTCAGCGTTTTCTTGTAAGCATTAAGCCCTGTTCCTGGCATTTTCCATGGCCTCCTCTTCGTACCTTATTAATTTCCTTGCCAATTTGAGCGCCGGGTAGTATGCACCGTTTAGAATATGCTCGCTTATCTGTCCGACCACTACTGCCGTGCTCGGGGCTGCTTCTGCGACGTCTTTTACCAACGCCCGGTAAGTTTCGTGTTTCCCGGCAAGATCTTTTTTGTCAATGTACATAAGCTGGATCATAAAATATATCCGTTTACAAGGGGTTATTGCATCCTTTTCGCGGAGTATGTCCCTTTCACGTAAAAGCGGTACATTATTTTCTACAATCAATTCGCACTTTGTATTACCGTTTGTTATAACCGCACCATCGATAATCACGCGTTCCTGCGGTTTTAAATATATTTTCAGCGCCATAGTCTTTCTACCGTTACTTCACAATTTTAAACATGCTCTGCGTAACACAGATCGGGAAAAACGGAGGGGATATGGTCTTTAGCAAGTCCTTTGCTCCCCCGGTATTACCCACAGATATGTTTTCTGTCTTGTCCGGAACGGGTTGCTGCCTTTTTGGTGATGCCCTGGTATATGTTGTGTTTATACTGCCTATTTTATCTATTAACATAATTACACCTCCTGTTCAAATAGGAGGAGGGCTTTGCCCTCCTCCGTAGTCCTCATTACCCGTTACTGGAACAATCTCAATACCGACTGCGCAGCCTGAGCTGACATGCTCAATGCCGATGTACTGATTGACTGTCTGGTCTGGAGCATGAGCATATTGGCACCCTCTTCGTTGCTGTCAGCAAGGGTCAGCTTAGCAGCACCGGTTTGAAGGGTTTCTGCAATGCTCGAAATCCATTCATCCCTGGCACTGACTATAGCCAGGTTACTGGACAGATCTGCAGATTTGATTTTCAATGCCGAAAGGGCAGCTTCCATCTTGGTGATATCCGCGTTAATAAGCGTTTCGGTACCCCAACCGGCACCGTTTCCAGCTGTGCTGTAGAGAGACAACGTGCCGCCTGTTGTCGACCCGTCAAAGGATGCCACGGAGAGTGTGTGGTTGTTGCCAAAACGAACGGTCATGTCGTTTGTAACGCTGGAATCGCCTCCGAGAAGGTTTTTCCCTTTGTAAAATGCATCTGTCTTCATGTCGTTAATCTGGGTGATAAAGCTTGCGTACTTGGCTACCTTAGCGGTAAGCTCGGCGCCTGAGCCAATATTAGATTCAGTCATCACGGCCGCAGCAGTCGCGCCGCCAAGGTCGATATCTGTGGTAACCATCGTAGCAGCGGAATCTCTTTTAATTGTGATAACAGCACCTGATACCGTGGCGCTCATAGGATTTGTTTCTTGTTTAGTGTTGATTGCAAAGGCAAGATTGGTGGCCAATTCCGCCGCAGTGGTGCCGATGTAAAACTTCATATCGCCTACCGACTGTGAAGTGGCAGACAAAACCGCTGTAAATGTAGTATCACCGATCATTAAGGTGCTTCCGGTGGTTAGCCCGCCAATGCCACTGATTGTCAGGGTCTGGCTCGTTGCGGTCAGACTAATTGCGCCTTTTGCATCCTCAGCCAAAGCCTTTGCCCCTTCAATAAGCTTTGATATGCCGGTAATCGCTACATCTGCTGCCTTAATGGTCTGGATTGACTCTGAAATACTGTCCTTAAAACCGATGAGGTCATTTGCACGGTTTGTATGAGAAAGGGCGGTAAAAAAGGCTGTGGCGTTATCAAGCGCCGAGTTGACTTTCTTCCCTGTAGCCAGACGGTTCTGTGTCAATTCCTGTAAAATGTTTGTTGACTGTAAGCTTAATAGATTTTGTCTCATGCCTGTGGTTAAAGATACATTACCCATGGTAGTTCTCCTTTTCTAGGAATTTTTTCTCCCGACGATCTCGTCGGGGATTGTTACTTTTGTAGCCACTTCTTTTGTACCCACTCCTTTTGCTCCTTTCACCTCCATCGCAGGTACTGATTTAATTCTTATGTTCATGAATGTATTATCGGAGGATCTAAAATAAACTTAAGGAAAAGTTTTAAAGGCAGTTTTAAGTTTTGAGTTTTAACGGCCTGTTGCCCAAATATGGTATTCGCAGGAACACTGTTTCGCTCCCTGCTTCGCTGCGCTTTTTAGCCACTACGGGCTCGGATTTCGCTCAATTTCGCAAACTCGTCACGAAATACCGGGACTCAAACATGCAAATTGCCCTTCGGGACGCTTATTCTCGCCGAGCGGGTACCCAAAAATGCTCGAAGGCGCGACTCGCGAAAAGTTCTTCCTGCTCATATTTCAACATTATTGGTTGTATATATGTTTGAGCAACAGGCCGTTAAGTTTTAAGTTAAAAGACGGGACGTTTTTTCACCATAGACGATGAAAAACCTTTTTTTTTGCCGCCCGCCCCGGTGAAATAGATGCAAACCACATTGCCCATCGGCTTAACGCACAAAGGCTTGCCTCAGGGTGATTCTTTACACAGGGCAGAAGTAAATGACCTGTCTGCACCTGCCTGCCCCGGGACGGCTTATCGCTTAAACCCCAGTTCCTTGCTATGCCGGATCCCAACAATATACACGTTGTCCTCTTCAATCCTGTATCTGACAATGTAGTTTCCTATGCCAAACGGAACAACCAGATCATGAAAGTCTGAAAGACCTTCAACGGGATGGATGTACAAGATCGGTAATGGCCTGATCGAGCCAGACTATCCTTCGCACAAAGGCCTTTCCATCTCGTTATCGGTCCCCCAGGTGTCAAGCCAGGCCATTACTGCTTCGTTGCTGACAGACTCCCCGCTGAGCCGATATGCCTCCCAGCGTTCAAGGGTTTCCTGACGTAATTTTTCCGCAGCTTCTTCTTTTTCTACATACTCCTTGAGCGCTTCCTTCATCAACCAGTGCGGTGAGCGCCTCTTTGCAGCGGCGAGTCTTTTCAGGCGGTCCTGTATTTCCGGTTCAAGCTTTACTGCCATAGGGTTAGAACCCATAGTGCACCTCCAGGTATTACCAAGTAATAAATATACCATGTCTATGAGCTTTCGTCACAGAAAATTATTCCCAGAGCTACAAAATTGTAGCAAAACAACAAAAATGAGAAAACCATCGTAAGGCATTCAGTTATCGAGGGCAAGGTTTTGACCCCCGATAGAATCATTCGAGGACGATGAAAAACCTTTTTCCCTGAAGTTGTACGACTTAAGTAAAATCCTCTGGATTCCCGCATGCGTGGGAATGACGGGGAAGAGCATATAGCGGGGCTCGCGAGACGGTTTTGGGACTTTTGCAAGAGGCTTGAATATCATTGACAAAAACATAATCATAGTCAATACTTATAGGAGTTGAGGTATATCCACACAGCCCTCTATGTTTTTGATCAAATATTAACCTGAAGGAGGTAAACCGATTTATGTTAACGAGAAATATAGATTTATCAATAACGGAAGATATCTTTATGGCATTGAACGAAAACCAGGAACAGCTAAAAAAAGATATGAAAATATATGCAGCGATAAAATTTTTTGAAGCCGGGAAGCTTTCTCTTGGCAAGGCAGCAAAACTGGCGGAATTGAAAAAGATGGAGTTTATTAAACTGTTATCCGATCATGGAGTGCCCGTTTATAACTACCCGCCGAATGAACTGGAGGATGATCTCATTAGTCTACGTAGCAGGGCACCGAAAAAAATTGGTATGATATGAGGGCTGTAATCAATACGACGCCATTGATATCTCTGGCAATCCTCGACCGACTTGGGTTACTTGATGAACTCTTTGATGAAATCATTATTCCTGGTGCCGTATTCAGAGAAGCAACGGCAGTTAGAAAAAGGTATGCCGGGCAAATCAAAACCTGGGGAAGAGAAAAGGTTTTAAACATAAAAAATATGAAAGAAAAGGCAGCTCTTGAGCTAATTCTTGATGAAGGCGAGTCCGAAGTGATTGTGCTTGCTCAAGAGATAGGGGCTAACCTTGTTATTATTGATGAAAACAAAGCAAGAAGGGTGGCGAGGCTGAAGATGCTTGAGACAACAGGTTCTATAGGGATCTTATTGTATGCTAAAGAACTTGGTAAAGTTTCTGTTGTCAGGCCTCTTCTGGATAGACTTATAAATGAGGGAATTGACATTGGAAAAGAACTGTACGATAGGGCCTGTAGTTTATCGAATGAGGATTAAAGGCAGGGTTAAGGGCTAAGTTAAAAGACGGGATATTTTTCACCACAGACGATGAAAAACCTTTTTTCCTGAAGTTGTACGACTTAAGTAAAATCCTCTGGATTCCCGCATGCGGGAATGACAGGGAAGAGCATATAGCGGGGCTTGCAATGACTGATAGGGAAGCAATCTTAGGCAAATTCACCGAGAATTGCTGCCGCCAAGCGTAGCGTTTCAAGGGGCAGAAATAATTGCAGTGCATGGTCTGGAAGTGGAACAAAACCGTATCTTTCGTAGAATAGGCGGGCTCGGTCGTGATGGCGCGCAAGGGAAACTATCTCGGGCACAAAAGCGTCTTCCTTTGTTGCATAGCCTCTTTCAAGCGATCATTCGGATCGGGTGGGTTTTCGATGAGGCCAAAAAAACCCTCCGCAGCCGTGGCGGAGAGGGTGATAACCCGCTCCCTTTCAAGGATATCGTTGGCCTTGTCCAAGGCGGACTGTACAAGGAACTGGTTAAGCGTTGCCCCGATAGTCCTGGCTGCTGCCGCTATTCGCTCGTACACCTCGGGAGGCATTCGAGCGGGAATTCTCTCTTCTGTTTTGTTAAGCGCCATGAGACACCTCCTTCTTTACCATTAGAGTAGCATAATGACGCCAAAATGGCAACCATGATAGCAATTCATCAGCAATTCTCGGTAAAAATTGGCATAGATTGCCACGCTCCCCGGTGGTCGCCCGCAATGGCAAAAAGCTACAACGGTGACTCACTATATTCAACAAGCGCTCTGTTTATGACATTTGTTGCAATCCGAAAATGTATTCGTTCAATAAGTTGCTTAATGATCGGGCGTACTTCTATGAGCAGGCCTTTCTGTTTTGCAAGCAGCAGCAAACCAAGCGTACCGATGACTTTGAGTCCAAGCCGATCCGCAGTATCACGGGCTTGTTTGTCGTCAAGAAGTATTCGCTCTATACCACATTCAAGGGCAAGGGCTATGGCTTCACTTTCACCGGCGTGAAGGTACATTTTAAGAAACCTCGAAGGTGTTTCGGAAGCAAGAGGTTTAACGATGATGAATTCTGGAAGAGACGCTACCGTTTTTGTCGAACTGAAAACTTCGTCATACACCGCGGAAGGAATGATGATTGAGTCAAAAAGTTGTTGCAGGAGATGGAGGCCATCAACGGCAGAGAGGGCAATCAGGGGAGATGAGTCACAGACTGCAATCACAGAAACGATCTCAGGTTGGCAAGATCGCGATCGAGTTCGGCATCGTCGTAATTGAGTGCAACGCCTTCTTCGTCAAGTATCTGCATAAACTCAAATCTGCTTTTTCCGCAAAGCTCACTTGCCTTGCCGATCCCAAGCGCTCCTTTTTCATAAAGTATCACAGACAGGAATTTTATAAGATCGCTGTGAACAGATTTTTCGGGAAGTTTGATCGAGTACAGCACGGAATCAGGTATAGTCAGAGACAACATTTACTCACCTCCTTGAATAAGACCAAGGTATATCATATCTGAATTCAGCTTTAATTTCCAGTAATAATTCTACTTTGACGTTCTCGTCAAAAATAAACCATCCACGTTCATCCGCCCTTATCTGTGGTGAAAAAACAGCTTTGTTCCCTGTAATGTGGTTTGCATCTATTTCACTGGGGCGGGCGGCAAAAAAGTAATTTTCCTGAAGTTGTACGACTTAAGCTGTGAGGATGAGGTTAGTCCAGATAATTAAGGACGCTGATTGACTGCATCCTGGCTAATACGGAGAGCATTGCCTGGTATGTATTAAGAAGTGCATTAAACTGTGTTGCAAGCTCCGTCATATCCGCATCCATAAGCTTTGACTGCGTATCAGCAATTCTTGCATCCCTACGCTTGTTGTCTGC
>JAPLKD010000266.1 GCA_026388245.1 Pseudomonadota bacterium
TGAAAATCTCCCACCCGCAATAGGATTCGTTAAAAATTTTGGTCTTAAAAGGGGCGCAATGGCGTCCTCGGTTGCCCATGACTCCCACAATATTGTGGCCGTTGGGGTAACTGATGAAGATATCTGCAATGCGGTGAATCTGATTATTAAGCATAAGGGCGGACTCTCCGTGGTATATGATGATGTCCGGGAAATCCTTCCCCTTCCGGTTGCCGGTCTTATGAGCAATGAGGACGGGTATAGCATTGCACAGCATTATGCAAAGCTTGACCACCTTGCCAAACAACTGGGATCGTTTTTAAGTGCACCTTTTATGACGTTGTCTTTCATGGCCCTCCTTGTTATACCAAAACTAAGGTTGAGTGATAAGGGATTGTTTGATGGCGAGCAGTTTCAATTTACCAGCCTTTTTACCGATACATGAAACATACGAGCCTCTTGCAAAAGCACCAAAAGTCGTCACCCCCACACCCATTTTCTTGTTCCGGTTTGTTTCCGCTTTACCCCGTACTGATACCCATGAACAGGTTCGGCAGCCACGTTGCAATGCTCGGGAATATAAAAAGAAGCAATGCGGCAGCACCAAGCGCAAGCAGGAAAGGAAGCACGCCCTTGTAAATAGTGTTGAAGGGCACCCCTGTAATGTTCCTCACAATAAAGACGCAGATAGCTACCGGCGGTATGATGACGCCGATCATAAGCGTAATGCCGACCATGATACCGAACCAGATAGGGTCATACCCGAGTTTGATGACAGCAGGATAAAAGATAGGGGTGGCAAGTATCATGAAAGCGAGGTCGTCAATAAATGAACCGCCCAGCAGGTAGAGAAAGATTACGATGACCATAACGAGATACCTGGGGATGGGAAGGCTTGTGGCCCAATCGGCTGCAATAAAGGGTATTTCCGTGATTGCCAGAAAATGACCGAGCACAACAGACCCTGCGATGAGCACGAGTGTCATGACAGCGGTTCTTAGTGATTCATCCCATGATTTCACCAGCATCTTGAGGTTCACCTCTTTCCGTACAGCAGCCAGTATCATAACAGCTACCGTCCCCATACTGCCTGCTTCGGTGGGGCTGAAAAGGCCCATCATGAGCCCGCCTATAACGATAACAAAAATGATAGCAACCACTATAAATTCCGGTAGAACTTTAAACCTATCTTTCCATGGCGCTGCCGGAGTCCTTGGCGCAATCTTTGGATCGGCAAGCACCCATCCGTAGATGACACAGAGGAATAAAAAAGAGATAAGTATCCCGGGAATAATCCCGGCAAGAAAGAGTCTACCGATGGACTGTTCCGTCACAATGCCGTAGATAATAAGAACAATACTCGGCGGAATAAGCATGCCAATTGTACCTACAGAGGCCACGACGCCGGTGGAGAGTTCCTTCTTGTACCCATAGCGATCCATCTCCGGTATGGCAATGCCTGAAAAGGTAGCAACCGTCGCAAGGGTTGAGCCGCACATGGCCTTGAATATGGTGGCGCCTGCAACGGTCGTCATAGCCAGGCCTCCCGGTACATGCCCTACCCATTTATGGGATGCCGTATACAGCCTTTTTGCTATAGTTGTGTTGGATGCAATCTGGCCCATGAGGACAAAAAGAGGAATAACCGTATAACCATAAGTGGTAAAAGTGTCGAAGAAGTCTTTCACAAGGAGATTGCAGGCGGCCGAAAATGAGACGAGACAGGCAAATCCGACAAAACCGACTATGGCCATACAAAAGGCAAGTTCAATGCCGGTAAGAAATAGGGCCAGCAGGACTAAAAGCGCAATAACGCCTACGGTAACATCGCTCATTGTTTACCTCCCTGGACGGTACTCAAAAGATCGCAAAACAGGGTGGCGCTCTCGAGAAAGCAACTGAGGGACAGCCCGAAGGCAATGGGGTAGTAAGGGAGTCTAAAGCTTGCGCTTACCTCTCCTGTATGAAGTAGATCGCGTCCGTATACAATGAAATTGTACCCGATGAACACAAACAGGGCAATCCCCATACATCTCGTAATGACCACCATAATCATCTTATTTCTTGGACCGAGTTTTTCCACCACAAGATCAACATAGACATGCGCTTTTTTCCAGGACGTGTAGGGGATAGCAAAGCCTATCACGACAGACCCGCAAAAAGAAATGATCTCCACGGTTCCCACAATAGGATGTCCCAGGTTTCTCATAACCACGTCAAGGAGGGTCACAACCATCATGAAGGCAAGCACTGACCCGGCAATAATATGGAATGTTATATCAATTTTTAAGACTGCTGCCATAAAACGTTTCATCCTTTTCCTCCAACATTTCTCATTGACCGAAGTTTATCATAGGGATTCCAGGATGACGGGGTGGGTATAGCTGTCCCTGCCACACGGGGGTCACGGGGGTAAGGTTGTAGATGCCGCTGCTCCATAAAGGTCACACCATCATACATAACCCCCCCCGCCTTCCAGTTAAAAACCTTCCTACGGGTGTGTCTTAATATAATCAAGGCAAAATTTCAGAGCCTCATCTCCGGGCAGGCCTTTTGCCTTTGAATCCTTTACATATTTTTCAAGAATGGGTTTCATCTTTGCAGTTGTCTTTGCTTCTTCTTCTTTGGATACTTTTACGAACTTTACGCCTTTCTGGATGGCATAGTCTTTTCCTTCCTTATCCAGCTCAATCCACAGCTTGCCCTGTTTCTCAATAAATTCTTCGTTAATTTTCTCAATGGCTTCCTGGTCTTTCTTAGAGAGGGAGTTCCACTTATTTTTATTCATGATCACATACATGGATGTCAAGTAGGAGACAGCGGCACTGTCGATGCTCCATTTAACAACCTCTGCAAACCGCCAGCCCTTTAGAGCCTCATTTGGGAGGAGGATGCCTTCGGCAAGTCCTTTCTGGAGGGCATCGTAAGTTTCGGTAATAGGCATGGTTACCGGAGACCCGCCAAGTACTTTCACGATATCGGCATTCTCGGCATTCGCCTTGATCCTGAGACCCTTTATATCGTCAAAGGATTTGATCTCCTTTTTCGTATGGAAAGTACCGGGAGCGATACCATGCAGATACATTATTTTTACGTCATCGAACTCTTTCGGTTTGAATTTTTTATAATATTCGTTGGCCAGTTTTGTTCCCTGGTAACCGCTTGTATAGCCAAGGGGCTGTTGGAGAACCTCACTCAACGGAAGTCTTCCAGGTGAATATGCGAGAAGATTCTGCGCTATGTCAACTATACCTTTTACTGTGCTGTCATAGGCCTGAGGAGGCGGGGCAAGTGTGTTGCCCGGAAAGTAGCTGATCTTCACGCGGCCTTCGGTCCTCTTCTCGATCTCTTTAATCCATTCCTCTGCAAGCTTGCTGATCGGGTGTACGGGCGGGAAGAAGTTTGAATACCGCAGCTTCACAACCTTTTCCTGAGCATGAAGGGGAATAGAGGTAAATAAAAACGCACAAATCATAATGCCCACAAGAACAAACGTTATGCTGAAACACCTTTTCATAATAAATCCTCCTTTTATGTTGTGTGCGGTCAATGCCGCGTGTTCACATACTCAATATACTCAGGATAGCACATGTACACCTTATGTCAAGTTGTTCACGCTGTTCCTTCCACATGCTGTCTCTTCAGTTCCCGTTTCAGCACCTTCCCTGCCGGACTTTTCGGAAATTCGCTTTTAACGATATACTCTTTGGGAACCTTGTAGGCCGCCAGGCGGGTCTTAAGAAAAGCCTTACATTCATCGGGAACAATGCCCGCTCCGGGTTTTGGTATGATAAAAGCAACCACACGCTCCCCCCACTCCTTGTCGGGGAATCCTACAACGGCACATTCCTGTACCTCGGGTTTTGCGTAGAGGGCTTCTTCCACCTCACGGGGATACACATTCTCGCCACCTGTTATGATCAGTTCCTTGAGACGATCAACGATGTATAAATAGCCGTTGGAGTCCTGGCGGCCGATATCGCCCGTACGGAGCCAATCGCGACCCCAGAAGGCATCTTTAGTCCCCTCGGGGTTATTCAGATAGCCCTTCATGACAATGGGCCCCCGGACACAGATTTCCCCTTCCTGCCCCTGTTTCAGTAGTTTTCCGGATGTATCTCTGATCTGTATTTCTACGCAATGGACCGCTTGACCCACCGAGCCAACGACGTGTTTCTCGGGGTAGTAATGGTTATAGGTAACAGGCATGGCCTCTGTTTGACCATAGGATTCCGAGATAGTGATCCCTGTCTGTTCCTTCCATTTCTTAACAATCTCCATTGCCATGGAAGCCCCGGCTGAAAAGCAGTAGCGTACCTTTCCCAGCTTTCTCTTCAAGCCGCCGATGGTCAAGAGACGAATATAGACAGTGGGTACGGAATAGAATTTTGTTACCCTTCCGCTCTCCGTCAGTTCCAGGATCCGTTCCAGGTCAAAGGAAGGCAACAGTTCAAGGCAGCCGGCACTGAAAATAGTTGAGTTCATAACATGTATCTGGCCGAAGACATGGTTAAAGGGCATAAAGCAGAGGGCAACATCTGTCTCCTGAGACCGCTCAAAGTAGGCTATTATGCCACTGGAAAAATTAATGCCTTCATGGGTCAGCATGACCCCTTTCGGGGTCCCTGTCGTGCCCCCAGTATAGAGAATTGTGGCGGTACTCTTGCGTCCCCTGTTGATGGCTTTAAAGATACCGGAGCCCATACCTGCAAGCTGTGGCAGGTCAAGGTCACCCCCCGGACAGATTGTCTGTTCAAGGAGCCCGGAGTCCCGAAGGGGCTTCAAATCGTTCAGCCTGGCTTCGGTGGTATACAAAAATCGCGGCTTGGCATGATCGATAAGGAGTACCAATTCCTCTCTGCTCAGCAAGGATGAGAGGGTAACTGCAACGGCACCTGCCTTGAGCACCCCAAAGTAGAAGGCAATCCATTCTGCCGAGTTCGGGGCACAGATGCCCACGTGCTCACCCGGCTTGACCCCCATTTTGATCAGTCCTGTTGCAATACGGTTTGCCTGATCGTTCAGCTTCTCGTAGGTCATGACAATGCCACCCTCCCGGATGGCCGGTCGATCAGGAAATAAGAAGGCTGATGTTTCCAGAATGTGTGCAAGATTCATAAGTGTGCTCCTGAAAAGAAGGATTTATACTTTGATACCACATTGCCTGTAACTAAGGTTATCATGGATTAATGTTAGGCCAAAATAATATTAGATGTCAAGAACTTTTTGATGGTTAAGATATTGCATAAAAATCATTTTTGTAATAACCTACATAGAGGAGAATAAAATGCCAAGATTTAAGCCCATCAAACAATCCCGGGTTTCAGAGGAAGTGGCTGAACAGCTGAAACAATCCATTATTGTGGGTCATTTTAAGGAAGGTGATAAACTGCCTTCGGAGCGTGATCTTGCGGAGGAGTTTCAGGTCAGTCGTGTGGCAATTCATGAAGCATTACGGTCCCTTGAAAACTCTGGTTTTATAGTGACGCGACAAGGTCCCACTGGTGGTTCTTATGTTACCGAGCTTACCTTCGAATGTTCAGTTAATGCGTTCCAGGATCTTTATATCGCCGAGAAGATCTCCATTTCCGAAGTACATCACGTGAGACGGGTTGTGGAAGCTGAAGTAGCACGCCTTGCAGCCCTGAACATCACACCGGAATATGCCCAACGATTGAGAGATTCTTTGGAGGCGGAGGAACTGCCTGTCGAACTCCTGTTGGATGATATCGCCAGAAAGATGGCGGTGCATTTTATCCTCGCTGAGATGAGCGGGAACCGTTTCCTCGAGGCCCTTGTGAGATCACTAATGGGTTTGATAAGGGTTGCAGTGGAGACCATTGCACTCGAATCAGGGGAACATGATTTGTTTGATTTGCATCCTGCAGGTATGCATCGCCCGATCGTTGAAGCGGTCATTGCAGGAGACGCCGAAGCAGCTGCATCTGCTGCAAAAGAACATGCGACCAAATATGGAGAGAATTTAGGCATAATGGAGAAGATTTACAGGGGGAAAAAGTCGAAAATCGCCCCTTCCGTCTAATGTATATTGTAATCGGGGTCGGACCAAACCCTTTAAAAGCAGTGTTGAGTTCTGGGTTGTCCCTCATCAATCGGGATTAAACCTTATGAATTTTGAGTTGAAAACATCAATTCGTATAACACAAAACTTAGCACTCAAAACTCAAAACTGTATTTTTGGGGCTTAAAGTGCTGTTTTTTGGGGCAATTTGTAACTTAAATTCCGTAATGTCCTGTCTTCGATAGGACAGGAAGAATGAATAAACCTCCCCACAGCAATGTGTCCAGTTGTTCAAAGTTTTTTAATAGGAACAATGAAGATGGTCTCCATTCCCTTTTGAATGTCGGCATCATTTAGATCGACATTGGAAAATATCTTTTCACTGTCAGAAGGCTCATCTGCCCAATATGTACTTAACCTTTTCAGTATTATATGATAGAAATGTTTATATCAACCTGCCGGAATGGGAGGAGACATGGCAATAAAAACAGGAACATCGGCGAGAAAGAAGGCTATGAAGGAGCAATATATACGCCTCACGGTCAACGGACAGCGCTATGATCTTGAAGTCGGAGGCGAGCATGGTCAGGTTGACCCTGCCCACACACTGGCCCACACACTCCGGGAGACCATTGGCCTTACTGGCACCAAGGTATCCTGCGATAATGGTGCCTGTGGATGCTGTACAGTACTCATGGATAGAAAAGCAGTCCTTTCCTGCATGACGCTGACCGTTGAGTGCGATGGGAAAACAATAACAACGATCGAAGGCTTGAAGGATCCTAAGACAGGGAAGCTCGACCCTCTTCAGCAGGCATTTATTGACTATACAGCCTTTCAGTGCGGGTTCTGCACACCCGGCATTATCATGAGTGCAAAAGCGCTACTCGATGAGTATGCTTCCCCCACGGAAGAAGAGGTGAAAGAAGGCCTCTCGGGAAATTTCTGCCGGTGTATTAGCCACTACCAGGTTGTAAAAGCTGTTATGGCGGTATCAGTAAAGGCGAGGTGAAAGAGATGTCTAAAGAATACCGATTCATAGGTAAGTCGACGCCAAGGAGGGACGCTACGGATATTGTCACGGGCGGCGCGTCATTTCTGAACGATATCAAGGTTCAGGATTTACTCTATGGGAAGGTGTTGCGAAGTCCTCATCCCCATGCTATTATCAAAAAAATTGATAAAAGCAAGGCAGAGAGGCTCCAGGGAGTAAAAGCAGTACTTACATGGGAAGATGTTCCCGATTGGAAGGGGGGTACGCCACGATATACACGTGTACTTGACCGCAAGGTCCGGTTCGTCGGTGACGCCGTAGCCCTCGTTGCCGCAACAAACAGAGAGATAGCCTCAGAAGCCCTTGGACTGATCGACGTGGAATACGAGCTTTTACCGGCAGTCTTTGAGATGGAAAACGCTTTGAAGCCAGACGCCCCCAGCTGTATGAAGAATTCCCCGGGAACATTGTAACACCAGGCACACCTTTTTTCGGTCCCAAAAACCTGAAGGAAGTCGTTATGGGAGACATAGAAAAGGGATTCCGGGAGGCTGACGTCATAACAGAAGGAACGTTTGGTTACGAGAATATACCAAACCCTATGCCCGCTGAGCCCCCCGGGGCAATAGCTTTATGGGAGGAACCGAACAGGGTGACCCTATGGGTATCAAACCAGGCCTCATACATGGACAAGATTACCCTCTTCCATGTGATGGGCAGGAAAGTTGAAGTTAGAACTATTGGCGGTCCCTGTGGAGGCAGTTTCGGGTCAAAGTTCATGTCCTGGCAGGTCCAGTGTCATGCAGTACTATTGAGCAGGGCAACGGGCAAACCTGTGAAACTCATCTTTACTAAAGAAGAACACTTAGCCGTATTCACGCTACGACCTGCATCGCGTATGTATGCTAAGGTAGGTATGAAGAAAGATGGGACTGTAACGGCAGTGTCGGGCAAGTGGTTTATAGACACAGGTTACTACTCTATGACCACCCAGGCACAGGTTGCTGTTGGCTGTGGTGAGGTACAGATCATGGTTCGGTGCCACAACTGGGATCTGAAACCCGTGATTGTCTGTACTAACCGTAACGCCTCGGGCATTGTAAGAGGCTTTGGAGGCCAGGAGTTGAAGTGTACATTGATCCCGCTTTTGAGCCTTGCCATGGAAAAATTGGACATCGACCCATTTCAGTTTCTCAAAAAGAATTTCGTCAAACCCGGTGATGGGTATTTCTGGCGGGACGGCATCTGGTATACCTACCGGGGTGTCGACTATTCAAAAGCCATGGATAAAGGCGCCGAGCTGTTCGGCTGGAGAGATAAGTGGAAAGGGTGGCTCAAACCCACGGCTGTGAACGGTACAAAAAGAACAGGGGTAGGTGTAGGTGTACACGGTAATGTCGATATTGGCGAAGATGCATCAGAAGCGTACGTGCGTCTTCATCCTGACGGGACGGCCATGCTCTTTTCTTGCGTATCAGAGCACGGGACAGGCCAGAGGAGCAACTACGTGAAGATGGTTGCCGAGGTACTGCAACTACCCATGGAACGGATATCCGTGACACCCCCAGACTCACTGATAAACCCCTATGAGTTCGGGCCTGCGGGCTCCAGAGGAACCTACGCCATAGGAAGTGCCGTGATTAGGGCGGCTGAGGATGCCAGGCAAAAGCTCTTTGAACTTATAGCCCCGGTACTCCAGACAGAGCCAGGAGACCTTGATACCATAGATGGGGTAATTTTTATCAAGGACAACCCGAAAAAACAGATAACCTGGAAGGCAATGAGTATAGATCGCACCATTACTGGATATGGACATTTCGAGCCTGATTATACGCTGACCAACTGCATGATGACATTCATCGAGGTTGAAGTTGATACTGAAACGGGGAAAGTAACACTGCTCAATGTTGTAAATACGACAGACGTAGGGCAGATTATAGATCCTCCCGGTTTGGAGGGCCAACTTAACGGATGTCTCGGGTCAGCAGGCATCGATAGCGCGCTCTTCGAGGAGACAATCCTTGACCGTTCTACAGGGCATATACTCAACGCCAACATGATCGACTACAAGTGGCGGACATTTCCTGAACTGCCGGCGATCGGGAATGTAGTCCTGGAGACACCCTTCCCCAGCCACCGCTTCCATGCCGTAGGGGTTGGGGAAATAGCAACGTCGCCAGGTCCATCAGCTATACATATGGCTGTTTCGAATGCCATCGGTACCTGGCTGCATGAGTACCCCGTCACACCGGAAAAAGTACTCAAGGCCCTGGGCAAGTTGACGCCTAAAGTTAGGAAGGGGGGTGCAGCATGAGGTCCTTCACACATATCAATGCTGGGACAGTGCATGAAACCTGTGCCCTCCTCAGCAAATACAACGGCAAAGCCGTGCTCAATGCAGGCGGTACGGACCTGCTCTCAACCCTCAAGGGAGAGCACCTCTTCGACTATCCTGAAGCCGTTATCAATACCAAGACGATATCGGGTCTCGATTATATCAGGGAAGATGGCGGAGTATTGGAAATAGGCGCCCTTGCAAAACTTTCCGAGATAGTAAAGTCTCCACTTCTCAAGAAAAACTACATGGCACTTGTAGAAGCTGCACGTTCCGTAGCGACACCCCAGATACGCAATGCTGCTACTATGGGCGGCAACCTATGTCAGGATGTGCGTTGCTGGTATTACAGGTATCCACGCCATATAGGGGGACCAATCCGCTGTCTACGGAAAGGGAGCGGACCATGCCTTGCCGTTAAAGGTGACAACCGGTACCACGCCATCATGGGGGGGCGGAGGTGCTTCGCTGTGTGTCCCTCAGATACTGCCGTAGCATTGGTTGCCCTGGATGCACAGATTACAATTGCAGGCCCAAAAGGTGAAAGAAAGATTGCGATGATCGATTTTTACAGTCCTCTCGGTAACGCCCTCAAGAAGGATGAGATGGTGACAGGGATCACAGTTCCGAGGATTACGGGCCCGATGAAACAAAGATATCTTAAGTTCGCTTTGAGGAAACCTGTCGATTTTGCCATCGTGGGTGTTGCATCGGTTATTGCCATCGAAGAAGGGGTGTGCACGGATGTGCGTATTGCACTTGGGGCAGTAGCGCCGGGAGTTGTAAGGGCAAGAAGGGCAGAAGAAACTCTAAGGGGCTGCTACATTAACGAGGATATTGTCAGTCAGGCCGCCGAGGAGGCACTCGCAGGCGCAAGGCCTCTCAGTATGAATGCATACAAGGTAGAGATCACGAAAACTCTCGTGAAGAGGGCTATATTGATATAGCAGTATCCGGCCATCATGTAAGGAAAGTCCTTGACCTTTATTCAAAGGCTTGATTTAAGCCAAGGTTTCCTGATTTATATGTGATCTGTACTTCGCCCGGCGATACTTCTTTCAGGTCTACAGAGGTTTTTTGCTTAACCGGAGGCCCGAAGACCTGCCCGGATAAAATTGCTCTAACTGTTAGAGCAATAGCCGAAATATTAGGATTTTTCCGCAATATAAAAGTATTTCCCTTGTCCGGCCTTATGGTATAGTATTGAAGTTTCGTCAGAATGAGTGAAACCCTGTCCACCTTCTTTTAACCTGGAGGCTTTGTATGAAGAGCTATATGGAACGCATTTCCCTTAATGTACAACTTAACCCCAAATTTACAGCCCTCGTTACTTCGTTTGCCGAGCAATCTGCTAAGGCCTTCGGGCTTGATCACGCCGATGCCCTGAAACTTACCCTCGCATGTGAAGAAATCTTTACCTATCTGTGCAGGATTGGCAGGGCAGATAAACCTGTGCACTTAGAAGCCGCAAATGGCGTATACTTTGTTGAGATTAAAATCCTCTTTG
This sequence comes from Pseudomonadota bacterium, assembly GCA_026388245.1. Classification (GTDB taxonomy): domain Bacteria; phylum Desulfobacterota; class Syntrophorhabdia; order Syntrophorhabdales; family Syntrophorhabdaceae; genus MWEV01. The sequence goes on from JAPLKD010000266.1 coordinate 10,838, forward strand.
ATGTAGCCAACTTTGATCCGGGAGCCTTTAATCTGACAGCTAACATATCTCTCGATGACGAGAGCGGACTTGAAGATATGGGGCTTTTGATTGCATCGAGGTCTGTTGAGAGATTCAATTTTTTCCATGACCCAAAAGAAGGTACAGGGATAATATTAATCAAGGAGAAGACCTATCCTGAAATAACTGATTCGAAACGGTCAGAGGTGAAGCCCCTCAAAACATTCACCATAGAAACGCCCGACCCCGAGATGCTAAAGCTCTTTGCCCGTCAGATCGTATCCTTTTATTCGGGGGATTTCTACCCGCCTGATTTCTCTTTTCCCGGTAAACTGGTTGATATGGTAGCGAGCGGCGAATATAATGCGCTTCTTGCAGTTGACGATAGTGGAACGATCGGCGGCGGCATAATATGGTGGGATCGGCACATCGACAGGAGGAGAACAGTGGAGTGTTTCGGCCCCTACCTCTTTAACCAGCCGCTTGAATCAGGCATGGCCGAAAGTCTTGCGGATGTACTCATCGGCATCGTTGCAAAGACAGACATGGTTTGTCTCATAAATATGTATGCTACCCCCGAATTGCCGAAGCAGTATTTTGAGCCGTTAGGTCTTATTGATTATCATGGGTCTGACGGAACATTTGTGCCCTGGCAGTGTTATTACAGATTCCTCAGGGAAGATACAGGCTGCCAGGTCTGGGCGCACCCTGATCTGGAACAATTCTTACAGGAACAGTACAGGTCTTTATCCTTTGCAAGAAAAATAACATTGGTGAAGTACGGGGGAGAGGCACGGTCACCCCGTTCGGTCTTTATTACTCACTTTATACGCACACGGCATATGGCCGTCCTGCGTCCTGTCTGGGATGGCGCTGATGCATCAAAAAACCTTGAAAAACACATATTGACTCTGAAAAATGAGGGGATGCAAAGCATCCTCTTTGAGATCGACACAGGTCATGCATGGCAGGCACACCTGACCCCCATCCTTCTGGAGAATGGTTTTACGCCCCGCCTGATACTCCCTTATGCAGGAAAGGCAGACATTGTTATCTTTCAATACAGGGAAGGCATGTAAGGCCATGTTCAGTATTCCCCTCGGCGATCTTGTACCTGAATACATAAAGAAATTCGAGCCCTATATCCCGAGCAAACCGGACCAGGAATTGATGAAAATGTACGGGTGCAAACGCCTTTACCGCCTCAATAATAACGAAAACCCCCTTGGACCTCCCCCCGCGTCGCAGGAAATCATCCGACAGTTCAGGCCACCCAGAGCAGGCATTTACCCAAGCGGAGATATTTACTATATG
>JAPLKD010000109.1 GCA_026388245.1 Pseudomonadota bacterium
CCAGTATCTTTTCTTTTTCCTGAAGCTCTCCGATAATTCCTTCAATCCGTTCCCGTACCCTGCCGGTCTCTGTGTTAGTAAGTTTTGCAATTCCGTTCACAATACCTTCAAGCGTGCGGCTGCGTTCTATTGCACCTTTCCCTGTAACGGCCTCAATCCTTCTCACGCCGTATGCAAGGGAGCCTTCACCGGTGATATAAAAACTCCCTATCTCTCCAGTATTACTCACATGGGTTCCGCCACACAGTTCAGCGCTAAAATCGCCTATCTTCACAACCCTCACCGTTTCTCCGTATTTCTCTTCGAATAGCGCTGTTGCGCCTTCTTTGATTGCGTCGTCTTTTGTTTTCTCTTCAACAACAACATTGATACAATCGAGGCACTTTTCGTTAACAATATCCTCCACCCGTGCTATTTCCGCACCATCCAGGGCATGAAAGTGGGCGAAGTCAAACCTGAATCTGTCTTTTTCCACAAGTGAGCCGGATTGTTTCACATGGTCTCCAAGCACCTGCCGGAGTGCATAGTGGAGGAGGTGTGTGGCAGTGTGATTCCTTGATACACCCCTCCGTTTTTCCTTGTCAACGGTCAATCGAACAATATCCCCTTTTTTGAGAGAACCCTTTTCCATCTTTATGCTGTGAGAAAAGAGGTCGGCCTTTATCTTCATTACGTTCAGAACCTGTGCCTTCCCGGAAGGTGATGTTATGAAACCCTCATCGTCCGTCTGACCTCCACTTTCTGCATAAAAAGGGGTATAGTCAAAGAAGATTTCGCCTTCTTCGCCTTCGTATATCTCTTCTGCTATCTGCTCATCCTTAATGATATTAATTATTTTCCCTTCCGTCTCTAACTTCTCATATCCCACAAATATATTTTTTGCATCGGTCTTCAGCACTTCCACATGACCTTCGCCCAGCTCATCGCCCTTTATCTTTGAAGCGCCTCTCGACCTCGTTTTCTGCTCTTTCAGTGCATATTGAAACCCGGCTATATCAACCTGCAACGCATCTTCTTCTGCCATTTCCTGTGTGATATCGAGCGGGAATCCATAGGTATCATACAGCTTGTAAACCAGATCTCCCGGAATGGCATTTTCTCCTTTTGCCTTCAATTCTGCAGCAATTTCCTCATAGAGCCTCATGCCGATATTCAACGTCTCAGTGAATCTTTCCTCTTCGCCTTTAAGGACACGCACGATGTAGGGGTGGTTATGTTTGATCTCCGGATATGTATCTGCCATGAGGTCAACAACTGTGCCGGATAGGTCATAAAGAAACTCTTTCTCTATGCCGAGCTTTTTTCCGTACCGCAATGCCCTCCGGATGATCCTTCTCAGAACATAGCCTCTCCCGTCCTTTGACGGCAAGACGCCGTCATTAATGATAAATGTTGCCCCTCTCACGTGGTCTGCGATGACCCTCATAGCAATGTCCCTGCGTCTGTTTTCTCCGTATATGCTTTGTGAAATATCCTCCAGCCGCTTCAAAATGGGGCTGAAAAGGTCGGTCTCATAATTTCCGATCTTGCCCTGCATGATGCAAGTAATCCGTTCGAGCCCCATACCGGTATCTATGGAAGGACGGGGTAACTTCTTCATCTCCCCGCCTTTGGTCCTCTCAAACTCCATAAATACAAGGTTCCAGACCTCTAAAAATCTGTCACAATCGCAGCCGATCCGGCATGTTGGTTTTCTGCAGCCGACACCTTCGCCCAGATCATAATGGATCTCAGAGCAGGGTCCACAGGGGCCTTCATCGCCCATTGACCAGAAGTTATCCTTCTCGCCAAGCCGGATAATCCTGTCAGCAGGTATGTTGATACTCTTCCAGATTGCATCTGCCTCGTTGTCATCTTTGTAAATGGTTATCCATAAACGCTTTTTGTCCAGATTCAGCACATCGGTCAGAAATTCCCAGGCAAAGGGGATTGCCTCTTTCTTAAAGTAATTCCCGAATGAAAAGTTGCCGAGCATTTCGAAGAAGGTGTGGTGTCTTAATGTCTTTCCCACGTTTTCAAAGTCGTTATGTTTGCCTCCGGCCCTGACACACTTCTGGGAGGATGTCGCCCTCTCGTAATCCCTTTTTTCAATACCGGTAAAGATATTTTTAAACTGCACCATCCCCGCATTCACAAATAGTATCGTTGGGTCCCTGTCCGGCACGAGCGATGAACTCGGCACTATGGTATGACCCCCTTCTGAAAAATATGTCAGGAACTTCTTTCTTATTTCGTTTGACGTCACGATTCACCTTTCTTCAATTCATAATGTGCAAGCAATTTATCCTTAATCTCATCTTTTGTTTCTTCATTTTTCCTGAGGAACTCTTTTGAGTTTTCTCTTCCCTGTCCCATCCGTATCTCTCCGTAAGAAAACCATGTTCCAGCTTTTTCAACAACGCCTGCCTCAACTGCTAAGTCCAGTATATCCCCTTCCTTTGAGATGCCCTCGCCGAATATTATATCAAACTCCACTTCTTTGAATGGTGGGGCAAGCTTGTTTTTTACTACCTTTACCCTTGTTCTGTTTCCGATAATGTCCTGCCCGTCCTTTATAGCGGAGATTCTTCGTATATCGAGCCGTACCGAGGAGTAGAACTTTAATGCGTTACCACCGGTCGTTGTCTCCGGGTTCCCGAACATGATCCCTATTTTATGCCGTATCTGGTTGATAAATATGACAGTTGTCATGGATTTGCTGGTTATAGCCGTAAGCTTTCTCAATGCCTGTGACATAAGCCGTGCCTGCAAACCCATATGGGCATCGCCCATGTCACCTTCAATTTCAGCACGAGGTACAAGGGCTGCCACGGAATCGATTACCACTGCATCAACCCCGGCGCTTCTCACGAGGATTTCCGCAATCTCAAGCGCCTGCTCGCCTGTATCTGGTTGTGACATAAGCAGTTCATCTGTTTTTACACCGATCCTGTTGGCATATGCCATATCCAGGGCATGTTCTGCGTCAATAAAGGCGGCTGCACCGCCCAGTTTCTGAATTTCGCTTACGACCTGCAAGGCAAGGGTTGTTTTGCCGGATGCCTCGGGGCCGAATATCTCGATGACCCTCCCCCTCGGCAACCCACCGACACCGAGCGCAATATCCAGCGAAAGTGACCCGGTTGATACCACTGGCACGGCCTCAATGGGTTTATCACCCATTCTCATGATCGAACCCTTTCCAAAGAGTTTCTCGATCTGCGTAACCGCCATATCTATTGCCTTTGATTTGTTTTCCTCTTCTTTCACCTGTTGCTACCTCCCTCTTTTGTTTAAATTCCAATAACCAAAATTACAAATCACAAAAACATTTAAGAATCTACCAAGGTTGTATGTCCAATTTTTATTCGTAAATGGTAAAACGTAAATCGAATATCGTTTTTCACCTTTCACCTTGTCCCGCCTTCGGCAGGATTAAGACTTACACCTTTCACGCCTTTCTGTCCTTGGATCTTTATTTCCCACACCGGTGTATATATCGCTCCCTGACTTGTGAGTGTGCTTTTAAAGAGCACCAGCGCATTCACATTAAAACTTTTCCTGTCTATTTCCACGAACGTCCTTTCCGGAAGAGGTGTAGGCACCTTTCTTCTCCCCAATGTAATGTGCGGCATGAAAGACCTTTCATCCTTTTCGATGCCCAACGATGCAATGTTCTGCTCTATATCATTGAATATGTCCACTATATTGTCAACTCCATTTTCCAGTGTGATAACAATGACCCTTGCCCTCTTTTTAGAGGGAAATGCATCAATATCCTTAAGGGTGAGGACAAAGGGGCTATACTTTAACCCTATATGCTCTATCGATTTCTTTATATTCCAGGCCATTTCCTCTTCGATTTCACCAAAGAACTTTAAGGTGATATGCCGGGCCGCCTCATTTACCCATTTTACCCCATCAGCGTATATGGCTATGCCCCTTACGACGGTCTTAATATATTCCTTGATCTCATCGGGAATTTCCACAGCCAGAAATGATCTCATATAGGCCTTTCTTCCAGGTAGTCGGCAACAAATGTGAGCGCTGCTTCAGAGGTCTGTTGCTTTATCTCCAGCCTGTTGCCGGTGAACAAAAAGTTACGGACTGAAGTGCCTTTTCCGGTAGCAAGCCCCACAAAGACTGTGCCCACAGGCTTTTCCAATGTGCCACCTGCCGGCCCTGCAATGCCGGTTACGGAAACCCCTATGTCCACACCGGCGATATTCCTTACCCCTTCCGCCATCAATTTTGCCACTTCATAACTGACAGCTCCATACCTGTTAATGACCTCTTCCCGAACAGATAAAAAGGATGTCTTTGCTTTGTTACTGTAAGTTATAAAACCTGCCTCAAAATATTCAGAGGCACCACTGATATCTGTGATCCTGCTGGCTATGAGACCACCCGTGCAGGACTCTGCCGCGGCGATTGTCAGACCCTTTTCTTTCAGTATTCTGCCTATCTTTTCTTCTATTTCCATATGCTGTAAACCACAAGGTGTCCTGACCATAGTACAATATTTGCATATATGCCGGCAAGAATATCATCGGCCATTATGCCGTAGCCTTTCCTGTACCGCTCAACAACGTTAACAGGATATGGCTTTATGATATCAAAAACCCTGAAAAGGAAGAACCCTGCAACAAGTGTAATGAGGGTCGGCTTGTGCCCCGCCATTGTTATGAACATACCGGCCAGCTCATCTATGACAATATAACCGGGGTCTTCCACTGTGAATGTGAGTAAGTTAATGCAGATAATCGAGAATATAATGAGGCAGCATATAAAGCTGATATTGGCAATCAGTGATGGGAACGGGAAAAGATATATAAAAATACAGCCTAAAGCTGAAGCCCACGTCCCCGGTGCAAAAGGCATATAACCCACGAAACCGCAGGTAACGATGAAACGAAGTGTTTTGTCAAGGTAAAATCTCATTTCTAATTTGTTTCGAGTTTCCCACCTGCGACGTGAGCGTCTCGGTGGACAGGCGCAATTCTCAATTCTCAATTCTCAATTTATCTTCCGTATACCTTCCCTTCATCAAAAACCTTCTTCCCCACCACTTTCCACCCCTCTGCCCATGCCCTGTAGAAACAACTCCAGTAGCCTGTGTGGCAAGCCGCTACCTTCTGGTCAACCAAAATCAAAACCGTGTCGTTATCGCAGTCAAGGTGTATTGCCTTGACGTCCTGCGTATGTCCCGAGGTCTCTCCCTTTAGCCAGAGCTTTTCCCGTGACCTTGAGTAATAGTGGGCCTTCCCTGTTTTCAATGTCAACTCAAAGGCTTCCCGGTTCATGTAGGCGACCATAAGCACATCTTTTGTCCTGAAATCCTGTACAACTACAGGCACAAGTCCACGCTCATCCCACTTTATAGTATCCATAAGAATGCTCCCGTTGTTACGATACAAATCCCAGCCTCTAAACTTCCCAACTTCGGCTTTTCGCAACTTCTGAATTATTTACAATCGTACGTTTACTCCACGATCCCTCAGGTATTGTTTGGCCTCGATAATCGTGTATTCCCTGTAATGGAAAATTGATGCAGCGAGCACCGCATCTGCCTTTGCATCCACAAGGCCATCATAAAGGTGGTCAAGTGTGCCAACCCCGCCTGATGCAATAACAGGGATGTTTACTGCCTCTGAAATGGCTTTTGTGAGCGGGATATCATAGCCTATCTTTGTTCCGTCTCTGTCCATGCTTGTAAGGAGTATCTCCCCGGCGCCCAGTTCTTCGACCTGCCTTGCCCATTTTATTGCATCTATTCCCGTTGGTCTTCTCCCGCCGTATGTATATACCTCAAAGCCGTCACCCTTCTTCTTGGCGTCGATAGCCACGCATATGCACTGGCTTCCGAACATTTCGCTTGCCTCCCGGATAAACTCCGGTGTTTCAATAGCGGAGGTATTCACCGCCACCTTATCCGCACCTGCGAGGAGAGTTTCCCTGATGTCTTCCAGGGTTCTGATGCCACCCCCGACGGTTAATGGCATGAACACTTCCCTTGCAACTCTTTCAACGACATCTATGATCGTCTTTCTTCTCTCGTGGGAGGCAGTTATGTCAAGAAAACAGAGTTCATCCGCCATCTCATCTTCATAAGTTTTGGCGTTATCAACAGGGTCGCCTGCGTCTTTAAGCCCTAAAAAGTTTATCCCCTTCACAACCCTGCCTTCCATGACATCGAGACAGGGGATTATCCTTTTAGTCAGCATATTTCACTGCTTCCTCTATTTTTATGAGACCTTCGTATACTGCCTTACCAAGAATGACAGCCCACGCCCCCATATCCTTCAGTCTCTTTACATCGTCAATATGAGTCACGCCTCCGCTTGCAATAACCGGAATTTTCGTCATGCTTAACATATTTTTCATGCCTTCGTAATCCGGGCCGGAGAGCATCCCGTCCCGTGCGATACTCGTGCTGAGAATGGCCATTATCCCTGTCTGCTCAGATTCTTCAAGGATTTGTTTAATGTCTTTATTGACGGCGGTCTTCCACCCCCTCACCATGGGTTTTCCATCGAGGAGGTCAAGCCCGAGCACGATATTCCTGAACATTGAAAGGCTCTTAAAAAATGCATCATCCTCCAGTGCGCGGGTTCCCACAATCACTCCATCCAGACCCCACTCGCAGTAGAATTTAATATCTCCCTCATTCCTGATGCCTCCGCCTGCTTCCATGTACCCGTTCACTTTGAGCCTTATCTCTTTTATAATCTCATGATGGGTGCGTTGACCTGTTCTCGCGCCGTCGAGGTCAATGATGTGGAAATCCCGTGCCCCCTGCTGTATCATCTCTTCAATCTTCTTGACAGGGTTTTCGCTGTATACCGTTACCTTATCAAAATCTCCTTTCTTGAGGCGTACGGTTTTGCTGTCCATAAGATCCATGGCAAAGAGCGCCTTCATCTTTGTACATCCTCCGTATGTATACCTGAATCCTTTTCAACCCCTTGTGATACATCTTCCACAAGCACATCCAAACCCTTTTCAACCCCTTCTTCAGACAATTTTTCTGCTGTTATCCATTTACCCCCCCGTTTGAAGAATTTTCCTATGCCGAAGAGGTTTTCCGTCAGGGCCTGCTGGTTCTCGTCAAAAACAAATATCTGTTTCAGGGTGTTATTTTCAAAAAGGTGCATGTGAAAACCAACGCCAGCAGGTTTTTCTACCGAGTAATTGCCACCTTTACGTTCTTCAAATCTGTAAATATATACATGGATATATTGATCTCTTTCCTTGCCGCCTGAAAATTTTATCTTTCTTGCATACAATCCCTCTTCAAGCTGTTTGCCCACAATTACTAATGCGTCTCTGTGGACGTTCCCGTTTTTAATGAATCTTCCGCAATGCTTGCATCTGTCAATGCCTTCAGTGTTTTCAACCTTTTCAATAGAGATGCCGATACCTTCATCGGCCTGACAAATTGTAGCAAAAGTGAATATAGTGGCCAGTACGAGAAGGGCAATGTATGTCTTTTTTAATGTCCGCATAACCCCACAATTCTACAGGAAAACACCGGCAAATGGAAGAAGAAAAACGTAGTTTTCAGATAAATGATTTTATGAATTTAACGAGGTAATCTATCTTTAAAATGCTGGAAGGCTTCGCGACGACGGCCTTTATAAAATATGCCCTCGCAAGCCCCTTTTCTCCGGCCAGATACAATTTTCTGAAGAGTTCCAGACATCTACGCGATACAAACCCCTTGCGGAGATATTCAAGCGCCCCCCCATAAAACGGATCATTCAGGATTGCCCCTACAAGGGCAGTATCCTGTCTTTTCAATTCTTCGATATTATGTCTGAGACTGTCTTCATGCCAGAGCGTAACGGCAGTTGGTCTTTGCGTATAATATGCTGTTGTGGAAAAAAATATCTTGCAAAAATAGACAACATCCTCGCCGTTTGATAGACTAACAGGGAATCTGAATTGTTTTGCAATATTACCCTTAGCCAACACCGCACATGTTGCAAAGGGGAGCCGGCCAAGGATAAGGTCTTCATAGAATTTGCCGGAACTTCTATCGCTTTTGAATCCAGGCTGACACGACAGGGACCCGTCCCTTCCCTTTTTTGAGTACGTTTCTGTAATCACTGCACCAACATGCGTGTTTTTCAAAAGGATGTCCAGCCTTGTTCTGATAGCATCTTCAATAAAATAATCGTCGGCATCGAGGAACCCGATAAAATCGCCTGTGGCAGATTCAATCCCCCTGTTCCGTGCCGCAGACACCCCGGCATTCTCCTGAAAAATGTAAACAATCCTGTCCCCGTATCGTTCGATGATCTCTCTCGTATTATCTGTAGAGCCATCATCAATAACAATGATTTCAAGGTTCTTATAAGTTTGCTGTAAACAGGATTCCACCGCAACAGGTAAATATTCTCCGTAATTATAGGTGGGTATTATGATGGAAATTAAAGGGGATGGATTATAGTCCTGCATGCTGTAAGTTTACCTTTGCTTTCCTTTAATTTCAAACAAAAGCTGAAAAAACTTTTCTTTCACCTTTACATATCCCATGGCCAATGGGTAAAATAATGCTAAATCCCTCGAAAGGAATTCCCATATGAAAAAGATTGATAAAATGTCTCCAAAAGAAGTGCGGGCATTAATCCGAACAGGAGAATGGCAGAAATCCACAGCAGGCTTTGCCTTAGGCTATGCTCAGGCCAACCTTGTCATACTACCCGGGCAGTATGCATTTGATTTTCTTCTTTATTGCCAGAGAAATCCGAAACCATGCCCTTTGCTGGAAGTACTGGAACCCGGCAAATATATAACGGAATTTTTGGCAGCCAGTGCAGATGTCACCACCGATATCCCGCTTTATAACGTTTACAAACGGGGAAGGTTGGCTGCTACTATACAGAATGTTGAGGATTTATGGCAGGATGATTTTGTCACATTTCTTTTAGGATGCAGCTATTCCTTCGAAGAAGCTCTCATGAAGGTAAAAATTCCCGTCCGGCACATCGAGGAAGGCAGGAACGTCCCTATGTATATCACCAATATACCCTGTAAACCGGCAGGTATCTTCAGGGGTCCTATGGTTGTCTCGATGAGACCTGTTCCCGAAGCCCTTGTGGTAAAGGCGGTTCAGGTTACATCACGTTATGCTGCCGTTCATGGAGGCCCCGTCCATATAGGTAACCCTGCGAAGATAGGGATTAGAAATTTGCATAAACCGGATTTTGGTGATTCCGTTACAATTAAAACCGGCGAAGTACCTGTTTTCTGGGCTTGTGGCGTTACTCCCCAGGCTGCAGTTATGGAGGCAAAACCGGATATCTGTATTACCCATGCCCCGGGCCACATGTTCATCTCAGACATACTCAACGAAGAACTGGCAAGTCAGTAAATGCGAAAGTGAGATGCAGACCGTCAACGGCCTGTTGCCCAAACCCTCAGTATAAACTATGTTCATAACAGCAGGACCACAAAACAATGTTCATAATTGTATACAATATAGTTTGTATTTAATGACTCTTTATGGTAGAATAACTCATCGTAACTACAAGGAGATACACGCTATGATGGGTCATCATGATACACCCCGGGATAACCTGTTTTTGTATAATATTTATCTTGAAGATAGGGTACGGAAGGACCACCCCTTACGGAGGATAAAAGAACTCATTGACTTCAATTTCATCTACAAAGAGGTTGAAGATAAATACGGTCAAAATGGCAATGTCTCCGTTCCTCCTCCTGTTATTTTAAAACTCATATTTCTTTTTTTCTTTTACAATGTCCGTTCAGA
>JAPLKD010000132.1 GCA_026388245.1 Pseudomonadota bacterium
CAACGATTAAAAATGCAACGAATATGGGGAGCCCGGACAACAGGGTAAGAAATAATAAACCTCCAATAACCAACAGCAGAAATTGCCACTCCATAAAATCCTCCTAATGTTTGATATAAAGACCCGAATAGATCTATTTCTTGTTCGCCTCTTTAAAGTATTTGTAGGCCAGTTTTACAGATTCGATGAAGAGGAAAAAAAAGCCGATGGGGATGATTGCACAGAGCATCCATTTGGGAAAGCTGTACACTTTGACCTGAAGGTCTCCCGACAAATAAGATTGACTGGTGACGATGACGCTTAAGATCAACAGAAACAAGTTAATGGCTGTTGTAATTATGTAAAGAATCCCCTCAACGATGGACCTGGTCCGGCTATTTTTTATCAAATCTAAGAGGATGTCAATCCTCGTGTGCCCCCCATTCTTTAAGAGCCACCCTGCGCTGAAAAAGGTGAGGATGATGAGACTGTATTCGGCCGCCTCTAATGTCCACCCTATAGGGTACGGCGTGAACCGCATGACAACCGATAATGTCACATAGATGACCAAGGCGACGACCAGCAACCCGCTAAAGACGGCGAGGCCATCGCGAACAAAAATATACACATGCACCAAACCCGAGATCGCTTGTTTCATTACCTTCCTCCATTTTAGGAAGAGCGAGGGGCCGAAAGGAGCTATGATGCATACGCTCCATTCGGCGACCCATCATCATCCTTTTATTTACTTAGATACCAGGGGCTGCAATTCCTTTATTCTCTGAGATTTCTGCTGGGCAGCCTTCCAGCCCTCCGTATAGGCCATGTTGATATACCACTTTTCATCGGCAGGGGAAAACTTGGTCTCTTTCATGCCCTGGGACATTAATTCTTTTGTAATGTCGGCCTGCCCCTTGATCTGGGCATCATGCGTTTTATGCTCATATTCTATCATGATCTTGGTCAGGACATCCCGCTGGGCAGGGTCAAGGGAGTCCCATTTCTTCTTGCTCATCATTACGTATACATCCACTGTCCAGAAGGGAGGCCCCCAAATATACTTGCATACTTCCTGCCAACCCCAGGTTCTGATCTCGCGACCTCCCCACCAGAAGCCGTTAACGGTCCCTCTCTCGAGGGCTGTATAAACCTCACCACCCGCCGTATTAACCCCTGTGGCGCCTAAAGCTTTGATCAGAGGGATATAGATGGGAACAACGCGCATGGTCAGTCCCTTTAGATCGGGCTTGGTGATTTCCTTGGTCATAAATCCCTGGAACCCTTGGCCTGTCGATGCCCGTGCCAGAAACTCCAATCCTTTTTCCTCAAACCATTTGTTCATAAGGGCAAAAGCCCCGCTTTTTCTGTCGTCCCAGGGTTTGCTTTTCATCAGTTTTATGGCATCGGATTCGGGGATAACGCCCGTGGTGTATGCCCCGGCAGTGTACTCAATGTCAACGATACCTTTCTGGAGCGAAGCGGCTCCCTCAAAAGGATTGAAGACCTCAGGGCCACCGATATATCGTGCTTTCAGATTGACGGCTTTCCCTTTTTCGTTGATCATGGAGATCAGTAACTGCAAACCCGGCGTGGAAGGGTCCGCCTTTTCAGGCCAGGCCGACCAGATCTTAAGTTCTTCTGATTTTGGGGCTGCGTTTACCTGATTTCCTATACCGAATACAATGAAAGCGACCAATACTGCGACTAGAAATACTGAAGATTTGATTTTCATCTCTTGCTCCTCCTTGTTTTTAAAACGTTTGATTTGAACCATTAACGATTAACCCCTCCTTTCTACTTATTGAGAATCTTGTTTCCCTTAGCCCTCCATGCAACATCGCTCCCTAAGACAACCTTAACATATTATCTCGCCTTGGTAACAATTTCTTTGAATCGTTCAGGGACAATGAGGATCGGGCACATAGCCTTTCTCATAACCTTTTCCGCAGTGCTTCCCACAATTGTTTTCTCCCATCCTGTCTCACCATGCCGGCCGAGGATGACAATATCAATTTTATTCTCTTTAATAAAATCCAGGATCTCCAAATAGGGGGAGGTGGCTAACTTAAATATAATCTCATAACGGGGTGCTTCTTTGAGTCTCGAAATGTAGGTTTCTTCGACCTTTTTGTGCATATCCTCTTCTCTTTTTGCCCTTCCTGAGATTCCGTCTAAGTATTCGGGATATGCGTTCACGTGCAAGACATAAAGAGTTGAATCCTCTCTTCGTTTCGCCACTTCAATAGCGAAGTCCAGGGCAAAGTCTGCATTGGCGGAAAAATCTGTACAAAAAAGGATACTTTTGTAGATATCATACATACTGTATATATTATTCATTTCAATCTACCTCCCTCTTAATGGGCTGATTTGCTGCCTTCAGCATTGTGCATGCACATTACCACATGAGCAAATGCTGAGCGGTACGTAACCGCGTAGTTATGTACCGCTTTGTTGATTCTCACTGGTGGTCACTCCACTTGCCGTACTTCTCGCGCAACATCCTGTGGAGAATCTTGCCCGCGCCTGACCTCGGCATTTCCGTATCCTTGATAAAGAAGATATTCTTCGGAACCTTGAAACCGGCGATCTTTCCCTTGCAGTACGCCGTTATCTCCTCCGGTGCGCATGTCTCTCCTTCGTGAAGGACAACTACTGCGCTCACCTGCTCGCCCCACTTCTCATGGGGTATGCCGATGACTGCAACGTCCTTCACCTTCGGGTGACCGCCCACGATATTCTCTACCTCAGACGGAAAGATGTTTTCGCCGCCGGAGATGATCATGTTTGCCTTGCGGTCAACGAGGAAGTAGTAGCCGTCCTTGTCCCTCATGCCCAGGTCGCCGGACCCGAAGTATTCTCCCTTCATGGCTGCAGCGGTCCTTTCAGGCTCCTTCCAGTATCCCTCGAACACCATCGGGCTTCTGGTATAGACCTCTCCAACCTCTCCCGGTTTGGTAACAATGTTGCCGTCATCATCATAAAGCCTGATCTGATCCGACCCGATCACCTCTATGCCGCAGGAGCCGAGCTTCGTGATCTGTTCCTCCGGCTTAAGGATGGTTGCTATGCCTGATTCCGTGCATCCGTAAGCCTCCCAGAGGCGTGAGTTCGGGAACATCTCGAGGACGCCCAGCTTCGTATCCCTTCTGGCAGGCATGGATGAAATGAGGGCTTTCTTAAATGTACTGAGATCATACTTCTTCTTCACATCATCGGGCAGTGAAAGCAGCATGATATAGTGGGTGGGGACAAGCGAAGTGAAGGTGACATTGTGGTCCGAGAAGGTCTTCAGGAGCTTTTCCGGGTCGAAGCTCACCATGTTGTAGCACATGACCGTACCGCCTATCCAGGTAATAACAAAGGAATAGAAGAGTGAATTTACGTGACAGCAAGGCATGACAAGGAGGTTCGTATCGGTGAACTCAAACTGGTGCTCATAGATGGAAATCAGATACTGCGAGAAAAGGTTTGCGTGGCTCTTCATGACGCCTTTTGCTTTTCCCGTCGTGCCTCCCGTGTACATGATGACCCAGATATCGTCCGGTTCCACCAATACGGCAGGCTCTTCAGGGCTCGCCTTTGCCAGAGCCTCTTCGTAGGAGATATAGCCATCGTATGTCTCGGAGCCTACGGCAAAAGAGATATACGTTTCTACGGTGGGGAGATTCTTCTTCATCCCTTTCACCATATCGATCCACGGAAATTCCTTTCCATCGGCAGGGTCTTTCCCGCCCTGAACGATAAAAGCCTTTGCATCACAGTGGTTGATGTTATATTCCATCTCCGTGGCTGACAACCTGAACATGATGGGCACGCAGATGAAGCCCCCCTTTGCTGCTGCGGTGTAGATCTCCATCCACTCCACGCAATTGTAAGCAAGGGCGGCGAATCTGTCACCCTTCTTCATACCCATGTCGGCAAGGGCATTGGCAAGCCTGCATGACCTCTCGTTCCATTGAGTGAAGGTATACTCCTTATACAGATCTTTTATGCCTATCTTGTTGGGCCATTTGAAAGCATTGACCCTCACCACATCCTTTGCTGTCATCCAATGACTGTTCTTCATTAGTCTGTCCTACTCGAATTATTTTATTGATACTTGTAACGATTGCCACAACGTTTGTAATAGTTATGATTTATCGGGATCTCTCGATACACCTCTTTCAATATCTGTGCTTGCAGCACGATGCCCGAATGCCATGTGCGACAGGAAAAGGCCTTGTGAAACACAACACCATCAATCTGATAGTCCTCAATGTATTCTATGAGTCGCTCCACCTCAGGTATAGAACCTTTCCGCTTTCTGGCAGCGTCATACCAATGCGTCCAGTATCTCATCCATCTTAATGCGATCCGTTCAAGTGGATCGCTCAGTTTCGGCAGGTGGAGCCTGTCAATCCGTTCTGCCTCGCGATAGGTCCTTTCGACAGGGAAGACTGCTCCTTTGCTGTTGAAGTATTGAAAATCGCCCAATGCAAACCATGGAGGCAATCCAGCGCCCCATAACAGCCTGTATCTTTCATCTTCAGCGACTCCCTCTTTTCTTTCGATTTTGTCTTTGAGTTCGTCGTATAGATCCTTGTAGAAATCGTATGCCTCCTGGGTTCCGAGCATAAATGCGAGGGGAACCATCGTATTCATGGCATCGCCTGTATCCATTGGAGTGGGTCTTACCTTCCGCAGTTCGTAGGCGTCAATGAACATATCCCAGGTCCGATCAACAAGGTCCGTTACTTCCTCTAATTTGTCCCAATCCATTTTTCTCTGTGTTTGCTTCTCTATAAAGGCAATGACCCCTTTCAGCTCCTCGACGGCATATTTCAGGTAGTAATTCTCAACCTCCCTTTGGTCCATGTTCTCATCGTAGGGGGGCCAGTAAAATCCGCCTATATAAGCAGGCACATCCCGCATATAGTGCTGTACTGCCTGTGGCCATTTATATCTTGGATCGCACAGCATCTGACCCGTTCCGAGGATAAAATCTGGTCTCGCTATGCCACCCCAGGGTGCGTTGGGCGGCATCTCGCCGCCGAGTTCATTTCTCCAGTACTCGAAGCCCAGGCCGCATGTTGCGTACGTACAGAGGGAGCGGGAAAAATTCTGTGATTCGGCCTTTTCCAGGAACCTTCCTGCATCGTGCTTCGCGGCGCATATGCCGGAATAGCTTTCTGCCCAGGCAGGAACAATATCCATGGCCCTCAGGATCTCATCGTAGCAGTTGACTATAAAGCTGAAAGCCACCGGTCTTCCTTCCTCTTTGGCCTTCAGATTTGCCGTAAAGTTGGCCCGCACCATCTTCGGAACTTTCGCTGCAGCTGCTGTTGCAGTCATTCTCTGTTTTCTTTCTTCTGCCATCGGTCACCTCCTTTCTTGAGTAAGCATCTCGATGAATGCCTCGATTCTTGTCTTTAATCTGCTCGACGATGACGAGGAATACTCATCCTCGACGTAAAAGACAGGCTTGCCCAATGACTCGATGTAACTTGTTGTCGCCGGGACCTCAAACCCATAGGGGTCACAGTTCTTGTAGACCAGGAGAATCACGGCATCAACATCGAACTCGGAAATGAACCTTTTCAGGTGTCCGAACCGTAGTTCAAGATTCTCATCATAGCTCCCGCCCTTATCCCTGTAAAATGTCGGTAGGCTGACTTTTTCCAGATAATACTCCGCAATGCCGTCAACGGGGTCGTGCGTCACTTCTATGTCGGCGTAATAGAGCTTGCTGCCGACTGAAATATCATCCATCACCACCTGTGCACCGGTCTTCTCAATGATTTCAACCAAGGCTGTATCGTCAATCTGGTCACCCGCAATCATTACCCGCAAAGGTTTCTGTGACGAAGACGTCTTCCGTTCCTTAACCTCCTTAGAAACCTGCCGGATCAATGCCGTCGACTCATCCACGGGCAACGCCTTAACGGCCACAAGAAGCTTCATCATCTCGATACCTGAGATCAATGGTTGATCCGGCTTTCGCAGATCATAGAGATCTCTCATAGCCTGCCTTAGCTCGTTATAGGCCAGAACCGCATGGTCCAGATTCTTTTTAGATATCTCCTTACCCGTAAACTGTTCCAGGCTTCTGATAAACGTTTTGAGAATCTGTGTAAAAAACTCCAGTGACGGAGCACCATCAAGGTGTGGCACATTCAGGAAGTGATAGTAGGGCAGTGGGAAATTACGTTTCCATACTTCGTAGGTACGGCTCACGCTGTCGCAGGTGTGAGGAATAACGATGCCGTCCAGGTAGTCATACTTGCCTTTCAGGGCTAAATCAAAGGCATTCAACAGAAAAGGACAGACGAGTGTTTCCATGCTGCCATAAGCCTTCGTGACAGCTTCTTTGGGGTCCCCCTTAATCCTGACTGGAGTAAAACCGGCCGCGTTGATGATCTCGACAGGGGCGGCGGCGGATATATAGCCCATTATCCTCTTTCCCGCCTGTTTCAGAGCCCTCGCCCGATATCCATAGTCTCTGTAATAGTTCTCAACCATTGTTAATCCGTTGTCATTCAATGTTTCCATCTCTATAGCCCCTTTCTTTGTTGCATCACTTGACTTTGAACATCTCTCCGAAGCCGGCATATTTCTCCCTGAGAACGGGTTTTTCTATTTTGCCTGTTGGATTCCGGGGTATCTTATCAAAAAATATGTGCCTGGGCCGCTTATACTTGGGCAGATTGTCGCTGCAATATTTTTCCACCTCTTCTTTCGTCAATGATTCTCCCATGTTGACCTGAATCACCGCTGCCACAACCTCCCCCAATCTCTCGTCCGGGATGCCGATCACACCTACGTCATGGATCTTAGGATGATGCTGGAGCAGGTCTTCGATTTCAACGGGATAAATATTTTCTCCACCGTAGATGATCACGTCCTTCTTCCTATCCACCAGATAGAGATACCCTTCGTCATCCGCCTTCGCCATATCACCGGTGTAGATCCATCCGTCTTTGAGTGTTTCGGCTGTCTTTTCCGGGTTCCTGTAATATTCCTTCATGACGCCGTTTCCTTTTACAATCAACTCGCCCACTTCACCCGGAGCGACATCTTCGCCCTTTTCATTTACGATACGTGCCTCCCAGTTGAAGCTCGCTTTACCAATGCTACCCCATCTTTTCGGGTCATTAGAAGTCAAATGGCAACAGCCTGGCCCCATTGCCTCTCCCAGCCCATACATCGTGTCATACTCCATGTGCGGGAACTTTTCAAGCCAACGTATAATGACGGCGGGTGGCACAGGCTGGCCTCCCAGAGAGAGAAGACGACAGGATTTCAGGCCAGATTGCCCGGTGGTCAGCTCCCCACGGTCATAATGTCCGAGGATATCAAGAGCCCACGGGACAACCATGAAGAGGATGGATACGTTTTCGTCCTGAGCTACATGTACCACGTCAATGGGTTTTATCATCCCCTTGATAAGCACTGCAGGGGCGCCCACAATAACACAGCCCACCCACATCATTCCGCCGCCGGCGTGGTATAAGGGCTGGAGGAGGAGAAAATTGTCATTGTGCTTTATGTTCCAGTTGTGGTTGTTTGTGACAGCGGCACACTCAAGATTCTTGTTGGTGAGAAGGATCGGTTTAGGTTTTCCCGTCGTGCCGGAGGTAAAATAGAGCGAACATCCCTCGTTATCGTCCAGTGGTACCTCCACTGGTTTTGATGAAGACTGTTTCATTATGTCTTCCAAGGATTCCATGTCTTTCGGTGGGTTCTTACCGATATGGATGTAATGCTTTACCGTTGGCAAATGAGGTTGAACCTCACGAATCCTGTCGAGAAATCCTTCTTCGAGGATCATCATCTTTGCCTCTGCAACCTCACCACAATAGATGATTTCCTGGGCTGTAAATCTGAAATTGAGAGGGGCGATCCATGCCCCCGCCCTCATCGCTCCCCACTGAAGTTCGAGAACCTCCAAGCAGTTATACATGAGCGTGTGGATCTTGTCCCCCTTCTTGATGCCCCGATCGATCAGTGCATTCGCGACTTTATTGATCCTGTCGTTAAACTCCTTCCATGTAACCACTTTTCTTGTCTTTAGAACAGGATCGACTTCAACCAATGCCGTTTCATTGGGGTACATCCTGCTGTTTCGAGCAATCATTTCAGATACGTTCATTTACTAAATCCTCCTCCCTGATTAAAGATTATTTTTTCACTCAACTGACCAGCCGCCAACTAAAATTTCATCGCTCTCCCTGCCTCAAAGGTTTTGAGGTTTTTATCCAACATTTTTTTTGCAAATTGTATAGTGAGAACTTCCTTCCATGCTTTTTCCGGGAGTTTAAGCTGCTTGGAAAGCACTCCCAGCAACAGGGTATTGACTAACAACTCACTTCCAAGCCCTACTGCCTTCTCGAAAGCATTGAAAATTAATACTTTACGTTTCCCATTTTCTAATTTCTCTTTAATCTTATCCGGGTAATCGATCTTCAGAAAATGAGCAATCGGGGGTACAATTTTTTGATCGTTAATAATAATGGTCCCATCCGGCTTGAGACAGTCCACAGCTCGTAATGCCTCAACCGCCTCAAAAGCCAAAATATAGTCCGCCTCACCTTTTTCGATTATGGGGGAAGTAATGTTCTTGCCAAAGCGAACATGACTTGCAATGACACCTCCCCGTTGTGACATTCCATGAACTTCACCTTTTTTCACGTCATAGCCGGCAAGCAAGGCAACTTCACTGGTTAGTTCGGTTGCCATAACCGCCCCCTGACCTCCAACGCCCACTACTAGTACATTTGTCGCCGTTTCTTTCATTTTTACACCTCTTTACATTATTTTTCCATCAGTTGGATTGCATCCTGCGGGCAGAGCTGCGCGCACACAGAACATCCTGTACAAAGAACGGTGTCGATAATCCTGGCCTTTTCTCCCTTCTTGGACTTCTTGGCCGCCTGATCGGACATTCCGACTGCCGGGCAACCCACTGTCATGCAAATCCCGCATCCGGTGCATTTATCTTCAAGAATCACATAAGATGTACCCTTGATCTTCTTTGGCATCAGAACACATGGACGGTTTGTCAAAACCACAGCCGGTCCCTCAAAAGCAATAGCCTCTTTAAGACCTTCTATGCATCCCTTAATATCATAAGGATCGACGTGTTTTACAAATTTCACGCCAATCCCTCTCACGAGGGCATCCAGGTCCACCGTCACAGTCGGCGATCCATTTGCCCTGAAACCACTTTCCGCTGCCGGCTGGCCACCCGTCATTGCGGTTATCCGGTTATCCAATATCACAACCGTAATATTTGTCTGAGTATAGACCGCATCGTACAGGGGTGTCATCCCGGAGTGAACAAAGGTTCCATCTCCAATCGCTGCTATAATCGGTTTATCGCTACCTCCAACTTTGGCAACCCCAACAGCATTCCCGATACTTGCCCCCATACAAATCGCAGTGTGGAGGGCGCTGATGGGAGGAGCAAAAGCCAGTGTATAGCAACCTATATCGGAAAAAACGTTCGCGTTGATTTTCTTGAATGCCAAAAAGATTCCTCTGTGGGGGCATCCCGCGCACATTGTTGGAGGACGAGGCGGAGCATCAATTGCCGCAGAAGCCACTGGCCCAGATTGTTTCATGCCAATCCCAGCCTTTTTTAAGCCTTCTCTAACAACCTCGGGGCTCAATTCTCCCTGAATTCTAAAGTAATCCATACCGATGAAGTCATGCATCCCCATGATTTTCATTTCTTCTTCAAAGAATGGGCGCGTTTCCTCAATGACCACCAATTTCTTCACCTTGGACGCAAAGTCCTTGATCATCTTCTCTGGAAGAGGAAAGGATATTCCCAGTTTCAGAAAGCTTGCTTCAGGGATGACGCGTTTTGCATAGTAATAGGCTATCCCTGAAGTGATAATCCCGACCTCTTTGCTGTTCCACTCCACCTTGTTAAGAGGGGACGTTTCCACATATTCCTTCAATGTTGCCAGCCTCTTGATGACCTCCGTTTCTCTCAGAATAGCCCTGCCCGGTACGACCACGTACTTATTTGGATTTCTCTCAAATCCCTTAATGGGGTATTCTCTGCGTGGGTATAAATCCACAACCGTCTTTGAATGGGAAACCCTTGTTGTTGATTTTACAATGACGGGGGTATCGAATTTTTCGCTGAGATCCAGTGCCTCGCCTACGAACTCTTTTGCTTCCATACTATCGCTGGGGTCCAGACACGGAACTCTTGCCAATTTGGCGTACGTGCGCGTATCGTCCTCGGTTTGGGAACTGTGCTGCCCCGGATCGTCGCAAGCGACCAGTACAAACCCGCCAGGTGTGCCCGTGTGGGACCAGTTGAGGAGAGGGTCCAATGCCACGCTGACGCCAGGCTGCTTCATGGACACCATGGTCCTTGCCCCAGCCATGGCTGCTCCAATACCAATTTCAAAGGCTGTCTTTTCATTGGCTGCCCAATCTGCAATTATTTCCTTATACCCTGCTACATTTAGCAGGATTTCAGACGACGGCGTACCCGGATACGCGGACGCGAGAACCACGCCAGCTTCATAAGCTCCTCTTGCAAAGGCTTCATTCCCCGAAAGCAACACCCGACCTTCAGATTCCCGTTTTCTTTTATCTCCAACCGCTTTGCCCATATTCCTACCTCCTTCTAAAAATAAATTTTAGGATCATTGGTATCCCAGCTCTTGCTATGTCAAACTTCTAAGCTTCTCAGCCAGATTCTTGGTAAACTCCTTCTCAACATCTTTTGCCTTACTTTTCATGATTCTGTCGCCGAACATAGCGAGTTTGCCTACAATAGCAACCTCCGACTCATAGGCAACCTCGACTTCACCGTTGCCAATATCCTTCAAGTCGACAGTCGTTTTTTGTTTTATGTGGCCCAGTTTTGTCATATCTTCGCCCTCACCCTCAAGCTCCAGGTGAGTGGGTGGCTGTATGACCGTCAGCACGTTCCTGAAAGCAAGTTTCACCTTGATTGGGCCCACTTTTTGCTTCACAATGAGGTCATAGGTTTTTTCATCGATCTTATCAACCTTCTCTGCGCCGGGAAGACAAGACCCCAGGGTTTCCGGCTCCAAGAGCATATCCCAGAGCTTCTGTATGGGCGCCTTTATAGTAAACTTTCCCAAGATTAACATCATATTCTCCTTATTGCCTTGATTGCCTTGCCATCCGCTGTGCTTTCCGGTTGATGTTCCTCAAGACCAATACTCTCTCCGGTCTTGTCATCATGAGCCGTGCTTCTTTCTTTCTCGATCGCTCCGCATCTTTTCTCCCTTGTCAACACAATATAGCGTAAGGCCTGTAGGTTCTTTAACTTTTCCTCGATTTTGCAGCCTGTACATCTCTCGTTCATTATCGCCCCTCGCTACCCAACAATCCCTCCATCAGGCCCCCGCCTGAGCAGACCCGACGGAGGGATTGTTGGGGGGAATTGATATACTACTTATTCTTTTCTGCCTCTTTCTTTTCCTTAAGCGCCCGCCACACCTTCTCGGGGGTTGCCGGCATGTTCTTTATCATCACGCCTGTTGCGTCATAGATCGCGTTGATGACAGCGGGCGCGCCTGTGCAAGTTGTTGCTTCACTGCATTCCTTCACACCAAAGGGACCGTAAGGGTCATTAGTAATGACATGGGCGAATTTTGGAAATGGCGCCTCGTAAGCCCGGGGCCGCTTGTAGTCGACAAAATTTGGATTGAGCGTCGACCCCTTGTCCATGACGAATTCTTCATAAAGGGCTGCCGAGATGGACTGGTGGTACGATCCGCCGATACACTGCGTCTCAACGATAGCGGGGTTGAGCGGGAAGCCACAGTCATCCGCCATAGAGCTTTTCTCGGTGCATCTGACCACGCCCGTCTCTGTGTCGACCTCCACCTCGTTGATCTGGGCTGCAAAACCGTAGTTCGTTCCTACATCTCCTTCCCCGGTTGAAAAGGCTTTAGGAGAAAAACCCTTCGTACCTTTCCTTGAGACACCTTTTCCCACAATGACATTGCCGATGTTGGCGTAGCAGGCTGCCCTTACGACGTCCAACCACGGAAGGTACCGCGTTTCGTCGGTCTTTATAAAGACCTTTTTGTCCCTGATCTCCAGTTCTTCAGGAAAGACATTCATCTCCTTTGAGGCTGCTTCCAGGAGTTGCCGTTTTGCATCTTCAGCCGCTTTCATTGTAGCCTCTCCCGCGTAGATGGTCACCCTGCTGCCGTATGACCCTGGGTCGGGGTAGGAGTAAGCGGTATCGACCCGCTTTATCTCCACGTCTTTCATTCCAACTCCAAGAACCTCCGCCGCAATGGCACACATAGCCGTATCCGATCCCATGCCAACGTCCGAAGCACCCGTCAGCACATTGACACTCCCATCCTCGTTGATCCTGACGATGGCAGAACAGGAGTTGTGACCTGTGAGTCTCGCGCCACT
Source organism: Pseudomonadota bacterium (assembly GCA_026388245.1). GTDB lineage: Bacteria > Desulfobacterota > Syntrophorhabdia > Syntrophorhabdales > Syntrophorhabdaceae > MWEV01. Next base: position 12,385 of record JAPLKD010000132.1, read on the forward strand.
TAAGAATGCTGAGGCCGCAATGCCGGCACCACGGGCAATAGGCCCGTCAGTCTTTTTGGTCTTGTGATATTCGTCCCAGCCGAAGAGCTTTGCTGACTGTTCGATGCACTCCTTTATGCCGCAGGTGGCGACCCTCAGCTTGTTGACTGTGTAGTAAATCTCGCCGGGCTTCGGGTTGTCGATCGAGTTCTTGTGCCTGATCTCCACCGGGTCAATGCCCAGCTCCTTCGCCATAAGGTCAAGTTGGCAATCAATTGCGTACCTGGTGTGGTACATACCGTGACCCCGCATCGCGGCGGCTATGGGGTTGTTGGTGTAGATATTCCAGGTATCTGTTCTAAAGTTATCGATCTTGTATGGCACGGTACACTGGCCGTTTGTTAAATACATCGTAACGGGGCTCATGCGGGCATATGCCCCGCCGTCGGCGACGACGTTCGTATAAAGGCCCTTGATCAAACCATCTTTTGAAAGACCCATCTTGACCCTGACCCACATGGCGTGGCGCCTGAGACAGGTCGTCAGCTCTTCCCACTGTGTATAAACGATCTTAACCGGTCTGGCGGTTTTCTTGGCGAGCAAGATCGCCGCAAAGTCGAGGGCGTGGCCGTCATTCTTTGTGCCTCCGAAGTCACAGCCAATAATAGGTTGAATGACCCGCACCTTGCTCAGAGGAAGCTTGAAAGCCCTGCCGAAGATCCTCCAGAGCATGTAGGGACTGCCTTTCGCTCCTATGTAATGGAGTGTGTCATGCTCCCACCATGCAAGCACGGCGGGTGGTTCAATGTAACCCTTCCCCATTCTCGGCGTCTGAAATAAGTCTTCCCGCACAAGATAAGATTCGTCGAATGCCTTATCCACGTCGCCGAAATCCCAGTGATATTCGACGAGAATGTTTCTTGGTTTGTCCTCGTGAACGAGTGGAGCCCCTTCTTTCATAGCCTCAAAGGGGTCGAACACTGCAGGCAGTTCCTCGTATTGAACGTCGATGAGATCACATGCCTCCTCAGCGATGTCTTTGTTGATTGCGGCAACTGCTGCCACTCCCTCGTACATATATCTGACCTTGTCCACTGCCAGTGGGGTCTCATCACGAGTGTGCGCCTGCCATCCCCACTTGAACCCACCAAAATCTTTCCCGATGATAACCCCTTTGACGCCGGGTAGCTTCTCGGCCTTGCTTGTGTCGATGCTGAGTATTCTCGCATGGGCGTAGGGTGCCCTCTTTATTATCCCCCACAGCATGCCTGCCATCTCGTAATCGGCGGCATATTTCGCCTGCCCGGTTACTTTGAGTGGTGCATCAACTCTGGGCACGGATTTTCCGAGCACGGCATAGTTGTTCTTATTGTCTTCCATGATTACCTCCTCACTTTCCCTGTATGACTTTGGCCGCCATTTCGATGGCCTCTACATATTTGACATAACCACTGTCTGCGCACATATTGCCCTGTATCGCCTTTTTTATGTCCTCTCGTGTGGCTCGCGGATTCTCCAGAAGAAGTGCTCTTGCTGACATGACCATCCCTGAGGTGCAAAAACCGCATTCAATGGCACCATGGTTCACCATCGCCTCCTGAATCGGGTGCAGTTTTTCTCCGTCGGCAACTCCCTCTATCGTTACCACTTCGTGGCCGTTAACCTGCACCGCAAGTATTGAACACGCCCGAACTGCCTTGCCATCCAAATTGACCGTACATGCACCGCATGCGCTTACCTCGCAGCCTGTCCTTGTACCGGTCAGCTTCAACTCTTCTCTTAAAAGTTCCAATAGTAGTATTTTTGGGTTTACTTTGAGCTCAATTTTTTTCCCATTGACCTTGAATTTAAGATCCTTGAGTTCATCCTTCATATCTTACCTCCTCGACGGTTATTTATTCTGTTTAGCTCTATCCAGGGCCTTAGCCGTAACCCGCTTTACAAATACCCTTGCCATATCTCTCCGGTATTCTTCCGAGCCGTGCACGTCGGACGGCGGGTCAATCTCTTCGGACGCAATTTTACCCGCTTCTTCAAGGAGCTTCTCGTCGATAACCTTACCAATAAGGACTTTCTCAGAGCTCTTGACCCTGAAAGGTGTGGAGGCAACATTCGTAAGGACGATGCGGGCATCCTGGCAGACGCCAGTGGACGGGTTTATGGTCACCAATACCGCTGCACCAACAATGCCCATATCTCCTTTCTGCGCCATCAATTTCTCGTGGGCAACGCCCGTGTTGGCTGACAGGCTGGGAACCTGAACCTCACACAGAAGTTCGTCATGGGCAAGGTCAACCTCCAGGTAATCCTTATAGAAGTCCTCAGCGTTGACAACCCGTTCACCTTCCGGTCCGACAAGCTTGTATTTCGCATTGAGTACAATAAAGATAGAGGGGGGATCCGCAGCTGGATCGCCGTGACAGACATTCCCACCGATAGTACCCCAGTTCCTGGTTTGTACCACAGCGAGATTATCTTCCATTTCAGCCAGGGCAGGGTACTTCTCTTTCACGACTGCGGATTTCTCAACAGCGCTGTGCGTCGATAGGGCACCGATCCTCAGGCCTTCCTTCTCGCTGTACTTAATGTAATCAAGCTCGGAAATTCCCTTGATGTCGACAATGTTTTCCGGCGTTAGCATGTTTTGCTTCATCAGAACGAGCATCGACTGCCCGCCACACATGATCTTTCCCTCACCCTTCAGCTTCGCTAACACAGAAAGAGCTTCCGTGGCTGTTTTTGGAGCAAAATAACTAAAATCCTTCACAATAACACCTCCTTAAATATGAGCTTGGTTACGGGCGAATCAAGTAACCAGCTCTGCTGTCGTATACTCTGGACTCGACGGGGCAAGCACATATGGAAATTTCAAACTATCTTTACGATCTTGTCCGCATGGACTAGTAGTTTTCACTCCTAATCTTGCTTTCAGTATGAGAATCGCCGTTTGTCATTATTACCTATATACCTACCGGTATATATATACATTTTCAATAAAACATATGTCAAGCTTTTTTCAAAAAAATAAAATAAAAATAATTTGTGTTTTAATATTTATATGTTATTGCTTAGAGGTTATATATCTGCCGGTGTATTCTTTGTATAAATACCTGCAATTCCGCCTGAAGTGAAGACAAAAGTCACCATGCTTGCATGTCTGACGGGAGCAACCAGTGGACGAGGCAGTTTATTGGCAAAGGCAAATTAGGATTAGGCAAAATATAAGCTGCAATATACCAGCTAAACCGCCAATCCATGTCCCTGCAATCAGCACTGATATAAAAGGGGTAGAAAGTCCCCTCGATGCGACAAGATATGCTTCAGATGACCGTGATTTTCTTGTGACGTATATACCGGTCAGCCATAAGAGGCATACATATCCGCCGATGGTGAGGAGATAAACGGTCTTCATCGCCTTACCTCCTGCTGAAAAACTCTGCTAACCGCTCCTTAAATAGTGGTTTTCCGGCAAGTTCGGAAACATAGAATCTTTCCTTGTCGAGGTGGTTGTCAAGACCTGAAAACAGCGAGGCATTCACAAGGTCTTTGAAGTGTTTTATGGTTTCCATGGGGAGCATTTTAATCTCTTTGATGAGGTCGGTCAATTTTCCTTCTAATTCATCCTCTTCTACGACAACGTTTACAAGCCCCAGTTCCTTTGCCTCTGCCATATCGATATTTCGTGATAGTAAGTAAAATTCATTAAAACGTTTTGCACCGGCAAGCCTGGAAAGCAATATGCTCCCGCCGCCATCCGGGGTAAGACCTATCCTCCTGTACCCCATGTTCATTATGGTATTTTTTGTGGCAACAGACAGGTCACATGCCAGAGAAAGTCCAATACCTGCGCCTACTGCTATGCCTTCCAGT
>JAPLKD010000244.1 GCA_026388245.1 Pseudomonadota bacterium
TTTTTGAAACGCTGGTTTCAAAATCTTCATGGACTGCTTTAAATGCGGACGATCCGGTCCTTACAACGCTGCCGGCAACAGCGGGCTTTGGACGAACCAGTTCGGCCTCCTGGCGACCGGACCACGAACAGCTCCTGCCCACCTCGGTTAAGCTTTTCCGTAACGGCATTGAATATCATTTGCCGCTTCCGGGAAACCACAATCTTGAAAACCTGTGCGCAGCCCTTTGCGTGTGCGAACATTTCGGTTGCGAGGAGCCGACTCTTGCCGATGCGGTAAGAACGTTTGAGGGTGTGGCTCGACGCTTTACAATAACCGGGACAGAACAGAACGTGCATGTGGTCGATGATTTTGCCCATAATCCGGCAAAGATAGCGGCTGCTGTGAACGCCGCGCGAGGCCTTTCAGAGCGCATTATTGCCGTATACCAGCCGCACGGGTTCGGTCCGACGCGATTCTTAAAGGATGAATACATCGCAACCTTCCGAACTGTCTTCCACCATAGCGATTCGCTCTATCTCTTGCCGATCTATTATGCCGGGGGCACTGCCCAAAAGGATATTTCCCCGGAAGATATCATAACCGGCCTCGGTCCCGTATCATTCAATGCCCAGGCGGTAAAGGATCGCAACGAGTTACTGACCAGACTGAAGGTTGACGTGAGGTCAGGCGATTGTATCCTTGTCATGGGGGCACGCGATCCGTCTCTACCTTCGTTGGTGCGGAAGATTGTGGAAGTATTTGGTGGAACGAAAGCGTGAATGCTTGGGAATGATTGTTATTGTGGTCGGACTAAGGCCTGTTCGGGAACGGCCATCTGCGCGCTCTGCTCCGTTTGCGACCTCACACGTACGTACAGTACAGTCTTCGGTCAGCAATACTCGCAGCCCATCGCACCTGTCACTTTCCGCTCCAGGCCTTCGTCCACTCCACGCCGGTGTCATCAGCTTCCCATAGGCTGATGACACCGGCAAATGTTTGCTTCCTTATGCATGCTGCACTTTTTCTACCCGAGGCACTGCCTTCCTTCCTGTAACAATGTATTCTAAGATTTAGCTTGCAACAGGCGATTTTGAGTGGTAATCAGTACATGGACAGTCCGCGTTCTAATGAGAGGACATCATCGGGTTCATAGTGAATGATCTTCGCATGAGAACGAATTGACGGGAGGATTATGCATATTCAGTATAGAGAATCATTTCAACCGAGGATGTATCGTGGACAGCGCATCAGCAGAACTTGGTAGTGAGGCGAAGATATTCGCCACAGTTAAAAATGGAGAAGACAACGATGAGTGATAATAGCACACCACACAGAGCAAAGGAGTATGACGAAGAGATCCGCAGGACGATCCCCTTCTACCACCTGTTTCATACCGAAACCATCGACCTGGTCCGAACGCTTCTGCCAAGCGTATCAGTCTGGCTTGACACCGGCTGTGGCACAGGCTACCTTGCGGAGCAAGCACTGCCTCTTATGCCCAAGGTGCGTTTTCTTCTGGCCGACCCCTCTCCGGCGATGCTCGACCAAGCCCGTGGAAGGCTCGCACGCTTTCCGTCCGCCGACATCCGCTTCCTTAGCGCCGTGGCGACGGAGGAACTCGTCGGCGTAGTGCTCGAGACTCCCCAGGTAATTACCGCCATCCAAAGCCACCATTATGGCGGAGAGGAGGTTCGGAGGCTCGCAACCGCTGTATGTTATCGGCTCCTGGAACCGGGAGGCCTCTATGTCACTTTTGAGAACATTCGACCGGACACGGCACGAGGCATCAACATCAGCCTTGATCGCTGGCTCCGTTTCCAGCGTGAGGCGGACCGCTCACCACAGGCGGTGGAGGAGCACCGTTCCCGTTTCGGCAGGAACTATTTCCCGATTACCGTTGCCGAGCACCTGCAGCTTCTACGGGCGACCGGCTTTACCGTCGTTGAGATGCTCTGGCTGTCTCAGATGCAGGCGGGCTTCTACGCCATTAAATAATGTGTGATAACGGGACATCTCTAAACAATTCAATAACGAGTAAAGTCTTTCTGAAATCCTCAGATGTAAAATTTCCTGCAATGGTGTATAGTTCTATGAATAATCAAGATTGTACGGAATAGATAATATGGTAGCGAGGGCATGAACTATTTTTTAACTGGACACAGCCAATGATAACTGCAGGTATCTATGGGCTCATAGGTGGGGCGGCGCTCTTCATTGGGGTCTTGATTGGCCTTTATATGAAGGTGTCCAAAAGGGTGGTAGGGTCTGTCATGGCCTTCGGGTCAGGCGTACTTATCTCAGCTTTAACATTTGACCTGATGGAGAAGGCCTATCAATTGGGTGGGTTCGATTCGGTGTCGATTGGGTTCATAGCCGGTGCAGTGATGTTTGTTGGTGGGGACTATGTGATCGACCGTTACGGCGGACACTTTCGCAAACGTGTGCATGGGACGCAACACGCAGCCAAAAAAGCTGCCACTGGGAACCCGCAACTTGCCAGTTCTGGCTCTGCCATCTTCCTGGGAGCGCTCCTAGACGGTATCCCTGAATCAGCGGCCATTGGCGTAGGGTTGGCAACCGGCCAAGGTGTTGGGTTGATCATGCTGATTGCGGTGTTTCTCAGTAACTTGCCTGAAGGCATTTCCGGAGCGGTAGGGATGAAAGAGACAGACCGGTCGTATCGTTATGTTATGACGGTCTGGGGTGCAACAGTTATGATGTCCGGTATTGCTGCTGCACTGGGCTATACTTTTCTAGGTCACGCATCCAAGGACACCATCGCTGCAACGCTAGCGCTGGCAGCCGGGACTGTTCTGGCGATGATCGCCGACACGATGATACCAGAAGCATTCGAGGAGGGCGGCCGGTTTGTGGCGCTGGTCACGGTGGCTGGCTTCCTGCTGGCTTTTGTTGTTAGTCACTTAGCAGGATAGCAGTTTGTAAGCATTTTGGTGTGATGTTCTCAATGCTGATACACTAAAATACTTCGAACCAGGAAGGTAATAATATACTAAAAAACGGGTTTCTGCAAAGAGCACAACGTTTTAAGCGGTAATTTTCACTTGCTATAGCATTGTAACAGTGAACAGTTGTAGGTGGCAAGGCACTATCATTTCATGCCGTTAAAAACCCCAAAAAAGATTCCAACCACTCTCCTCGATTCCGGCAAAAACGTATAATTTCACTGGAACTATAAGGACATAGGCATATCAGAAAAACTGTTCGGCAGTATGTCCTCTCTGTGCTTCCTCAGTATAGTTTTGTGAAGCGTCATTGCTGAGAAAAGGGACTCCACGAACATGATTACTTGTAATAATGCACACCGGTGATAGGGCATATAGGGCTTTTCTGTATGGTATCAAGAATCATCACGGTATCGATTATCGGTACAAACATGCATGATTTACAGACCAGGTATCACCTCATTGTAAGGCAGTCTTGTATCATTTTAGAATGAATATTTATACGTTACGCCTTGTAATGCTGGCTGTTGACTTTATGCTTGCTCTACTTCATTTTTAGTGGCAATCAATAAATTTTCCTTTAAGAAAACTTGAAATTGATTTAATGATGTCCAAATGTGAAAGATGTTGATAAAATAAGTGCTCTCTGGTATCTCATATTAATGCAAGCATCAATTCGTCTCAATGATATTCTGCTGGTTTTTGTGGTCATCTCTTCCATGGCCGCAGCCATTATTTTTCCCGACTTCGGTTCCCGATTTAGGGTTCTGCCTTTTTACTGCCTGATGATCAATTTTTTTCTCAGTTACCTATCCATTGATCTTGCGTCTGTCTGGAAGGCGCTTAAGGGTCACAGTGCACAGATTCTTGTATTTACGGTGATGAAGTTGGCCATTCTGCCCGTCATCATTTATTTTGTCTTCAATTTATTCGCGCCGGATTATGCTCTTTCCGCCCTGCTTTTGACGGGAGTTTCCACGGGCGTTGTTGCGCCGATGATTTCGAACATGGTGCGGGGTAACAGTGCACTGGTTCTGGTTGTGGTGGTAATTACCTCGGCACTGGCTCCTTTCACGTTACCGGCCCTCATTAAGGTGGTTGTCGCAAGAGAGGTGGCTATTTCCTTTTTGTCCATGCTGCGGATGTTGGCCACGGTGGTTTTTATTCCCATTATCATTGTTGAAATCATTCGATATCTGCTGCCCAGGCTTGTAGCACCGATTCTTAAAATCCAGTTTCCCGTCTCGCTTCTTCTGTTCGCACTGATCAACCTGGGGGTTTTTTACCGCTATGCGCCTTTTTTCAAAAAAGAACCGTCTGTGATTATTATGGCAACAGTTGTGGTCTTTGTCCTGGCGGCTATTTACTGTGCGGTTGGTATATTATTCTTCCGCAAAGGATCAGTGGAGAATCAATTGGCCGGTGCGGTCATGTTGGGTAATCTCAATAATGTGCTCGTGATTGTTTTTTCATCCGAATTTTTCGGCCCCGTAGAGCCGCTGGTCGCCGCAATGTATATGATTCCCTTTTTCGTCATCGTGATTCCGCTTCGTTATTATTATCATCGAAAAACAAAAACTGCATAATTTGCTTTCTTTCAGTAATCATCACCGTGCGCACCAAAGCTTCGGACACGCTTTGATTGAACTACCACAGAGGAGGCAAAGGCCGCGTGGAAGGCAACATCACCATCTTCTCAGAATTCCAAAATATTTTATCCCAAATATGTCGTTAGGAAGGTGTCGGGGTAGTTGCTCGTGACCTCGCAATTAAACCGCCCCGGAGCAAACCGTCGAGAGGCGAGGAAGCTTGGTCTTTTGCGTATGCAAAAGTTCCGAGGCCGAACGCGAGCATATGTCCTAGCCCGCACAGCGGGCGAGAAGGGGAGGCTCCGCGGACTTTGTTCGTGGAGGGGGCGACGCGAGCCTCGGTAATTGAAGCCGCTGGAGCGGAATGAGAGTGTTTAAGAGGGATGGTCCGACACCCATATGATTCTAATGATAAATCCGGGATTTTGCCATCTCTTATTTATATACGGGACAGTAAAGCATGTATTGATAAATATATGACTAACTGGAATAGGCGGGAGAAGTATGGTAGATTGACTATTTTCCCAGTGACAGTTGCTGTCTCGGCTGTATGTGCCGACCAGACCATAGAATCAGGAGGTATACTTTATGGGCGTTTTGATAATCGATGAGAATAAATGTAAGAAAGACGGGTTTTGTGTGAAGGAATGCCCAGGCCGCATTATTCAGCTTGACGGTGGTAACGGCTATCCGCAAATGGTTTCCTGGGGTGAAAGTACCTGCACAAGTTGCGGTCATTGCGTTGCCATATGCCCCCATGGGGCTCTCAGTCACACAAAGGTGCCTGTCGCAGAATGTACAGTCATAAAAGAAGAACTGAGGATCAACGAAGAGAAGGCCGAGCAGTTTCTAAGGTACCGTCGTTCCATCCGCCTCTATGAGGATAAACCTGTGGAACAGGAGAAGATTCGAAGACTCATTGAAGTTGCGCGCTATGCCCCGACGGCCGGCAACAGCCAGTTGGTTGAATGGTTGGTCGTTACCGACAAGACAACAATCAAAGGGGTAGCCAGTACGACAGCGGAGTTGATCCGCAAAGCCCTTAACGATGAGCCTCGTATGGCTGCGGTTATGCCTTACCTCCCCCTGATCGTCAAAAGTTGGGATGAGGGTTATGACTCTGTGCTCAGAAATGCCCCGGTTGTGATTGTAGCCTCGGCTCCAAAGGAAGCAATGAATGGTATGGTGGATTTGACCCTGGCCCTTTCTTATCTGACCCTGATGGCCCCGACAATGGGTCTTGGTACATGCTTGGCCGGATTGGTTCAGAGGGCGCTCCTTTCATCGCCGTCCCTTAAGGATACTCTGGGTATCCCTGCGGAGCACCCCCATTATTACCCCATTATGCTGGGATACACGAAGGCAAAGTATTACCGGCTTCCCGAGAGGAAACCGCCGAGGATCACTTTCAAATAGGCAATGAAACGGTGCAAATGCTTAATACAAACTTTATAAGGCGATCACGGTAATTCTCATAATTTCACTGAAGCTAAATCATTTAGCAGTAGATACCGTCTGCATTTTTCAAGATCGGCTCATTTGAAAAAAGTTATTCAGAAACCCTGTTTGCTTCTTCCTGACATGGTGTTTTTGACAATTGTGCCCAATATAAAACATTGGAATCGGCAATTAACACCCTAAAGAAAAGACTATTCATTTGAAAAGCGGCTAAAATATTAATTATTGCATTGTATAATTAAATCAACGTTGATAGTATTCCAGAAAAACTATGTAATTATATGATTAGACCTCGTCCGGGCTATCTATCTGAGAGATATTGATGAAGTTCCTTATAATGTTTGTTCTTGACACAACCGCGGCACTGCTGTCATGGCTTGGTCGGCAAGGTACACGCGCAGTCGCAGCCCTCGTTGTCATTGGTATCGCCATACCACCAATCGGTGCCCTACTTAAACCATTTGTTACCGAGGCAGTCTTTGTGCTCTTGTGCATTGCCTTCCTTCGCGTGGACACCGGAGCGTTTAGGGCCTACCTGAAACGCCCTGCCATAGTGCTTGCAGCGACAGCGTGGACATCCTTGGTAATCCCAACTTTGTTTGGCGTGAGTTGTTTCATTTTCAGTTTCAAGGATAAGTCACCCGAACTCTTTCTTGCGTTCATGTTGCAGGGAGTTGCCTCGCCAATGATGGCAGCCCCTGCATTGGCCGCGTTAATGGGTCTTGATGCCACACTCGTGCTCGTCACACTGGTTGCGAGTACAGCGCTGATTCCCTTTACGGCGCCCTTATTTGCCTACGTCTTTGTCGGACCTGTACTCACGATTACCCCACTGACACTCGGGACCAAGTTGTTTGCGATTCTCGCAGGTTCCGCTCTTATCGGCTTAACTGTTCGCCGGATCGCTGGCCTTGCTGCCATCGAGCGGCAGAAGGAGAAGATCGACGGCTTCAACATTCTTGCCCTTTTCGTCTTTGTGGCGGCTGTCATGGAAAGTGTCGTCGCTCGTTTTCTCAATGCGCCGATGATCACAATTGGGCTTGCTGTGTTCGCCTTTGTGGTCTTCTTTGCAGTGTTTTGCCTAACTACTCTCCTTTTCACATTTGCGGGCCGGGACCGCGCTCTTGCACTTGGATTCATGACTTCTCAACGCAACATGGGGCTGATGCTGGCAGCAACCGGTGGGGTTTTGCCAGATCTCACTTGGTTGTATTTCGCGCTTTCCCAGTTCCCTATCTACCTGTCGCCGAACCTGCTTAAACCGCTGGTGGGGCGGATACTCTCCCGAGCACAGATTGTTAAGAAACTCCCGTGACGGGGTTGCTTGAAGCAGTTTCCAAAAATCATTTAGCCTGTATACTCGTGTCTTTTCTCCTTCACGAAAAACATGCATACTGCGGCGACAAGCGCCGCCACGGCCAGAAGAATAAAGGCAAACTGATAACTCCCGGTCATATCGAAAATCACACCGGCAATGTAGGCACAGAAACCCCCGCCCAAAAAGTGGGCCGTATTGATGAAGCCCGTGAGGGTGCCCAGATGCAGGACGCCATAAAGTTTTCCTACAAGCATGGGGGTGAGCGGTGCGGTGATGAGGTGGGTAAATCCGAAGGCCAGGGCGAAGACGTAGAGAGACGTGATGTTCTTGTATTTGATAATCATGACATACAGGAAGACCCGCAACACGAAGGTGAGGATGGCGGGTACCTTATTCCCGACAAGGTCCGCCGCAGGCCCGGCTATGAGTACTCCGGCGAGGCTCATCAGCCCATACCATCCAAGCATGCTGCCCGCAGTAATGGGCGAAATACCAAGGTCGGTTGCCATAGGAATAAGATGGGTCGTAGCCACATAATCTCCTCCCCCGCAGATAAACATGGCGACGGCAAAAAGCCAGAAGGACGGTGTGCCCATGGCCTGCCTGAGTCCCATGTCCCTGGGCTGGTCTGCGGCAGAAACGGAGGTGTGGCCGGCAGCCTCTCCGTTTACCTCTTTTCTTTCCTTGTGGCCGAAGGGCTTCAAGCCGAGATGTCGAGGATCGCCTTTGATAACGAACAGAACGAGTAGTATATTGACCACGACCATGACGATTCCAATAGAGAGATAGGAAGCCCTCCATCCGAAACTGAGGGCATAAAGACTCATGAGCGGCACAAGGGCAAACTGCCCGATGGAATTGCCTGATATGGAGAGGCTGATTGCCAGACCGCGGTACTTCTCGAACCATTTGCTTGTAAGAGTGGCCATAAGAGGGACCGCTGTACCGGCAATTCCGAAGGCGGCAAGGATCCCGTAGGAAAAGAAGAACTGACCGATGGAATGCATGAAGGAGGTAAGCACAAAACCGGCGGAGATAAAGAGGGTAGAGATAATAATAACCCACTTCGGGCCATATCTGTCGTACAGCTTACCTACAATGAAAAGGGAAATGGCAAAGACCACCATATTCACGAAGAATACCAACGAAACTAAGCCGCGGCTCCAGCCAAATTCGTTGATTATGGGCTTGAACATTACCCCGAAGGCATAGCGAGCCCCGGAGTTAAAAAAAAGGATTACGAATGACGCAGCTACAATATACCAGCCATAAAAGAAATGGTCCTTTTGTTCAGACTTGTCCAAGGTTCTCTCCTTTTGTAAAAAAGCGTTTCCTCCGATCTTCATCACCTGAAAAATAACACACGGAGAGGGAATATGCAAAAGTCAGATTAGCGGGATCTTACATAGTGGCAACAACCGGGACGTTTTCACTTTTTCACTTGTCAGGCTGTAATACATTCACTCCGAAATATCGGTCTAATCATTTCAATCCGCAATGCTTGCTTCCGGGAAACCACGAAGTCAGAGGGCTCTCGCTCAGTTCCTGCGCCATAGGGCCTTTCCTGTTCTGCCGATTACCCTCGAAAGGGTGGGATATTCCTTATATAAAACCTTGGCCCGGAATACCGTTGTCTGAGCCTTCTCTCCCCGACTGAAGATCCTTGTTTCCGGGGGTCTCTTAATACCGAAAGTTTCAGCCACTCAGGAAGCTGGTAACAACGATGTGGAGTGGCGACAAAGCAATTTTGAATTCTAAATTTTAATCCTGGATTACAATGCAGATCTGACCGGGGCCGAGGAGATAGCTGCTATCAGTGATTCACCGGTCTTATGTGGCCGGAGGGATTTTTGATGAATTACGCAAAATCGAGGGATTGCACGCCGGAGCGTACCCGTGCGGTACGTGAGGATGTTGCGGTCCCGCTGATGCCAAAGTAAGGCGCAAAATACCCCTTCGGGGCACAGGCGCACCCGGCTACCACACATCAACGTAATTATGGTATACTACCACATAAAATACAGTCTCTAAAGAAGGGGTATGAATAAATGGGCAATGAACCGAACAAGATTATTTACTCCATGATCGGGGTAAGCAAATATTACGACAAAAAACCGATTTTGAAAGATATCTATCTCTCCTATTTTTATGGAGCAAAAATCGGTGTTCTTGGCCTGAATGGATCAGGAAAAAGCTCCCTTCTCCGTATTCTGGCAGGAGTGGATAAAGAGTACAATGGCGAGACGGTCCTTGCTCCCGGCCACACCGTAGGGCTCCTTGAACAGGAGCCGAAACAGGATGACAAAAAGACGGTGCGGGAGATTGTGGAAGAGGGGGTACATGAAATAGTAGATGCCCTTAAGGAATACGATCTTATTAACGAGAAATTCGCTGAACCGATGTCGGACGACGAGATGAATAGACTTATCGAACGACA
>JAPLKD010000114.1 GCA_026388245.1 Pseudomonadota bacterium
AGAGGCGCAAAATAACACGGAGGTCCATCAGGGGAGAGATCTTTCGCTCTATGGGCACCGGTATCACCGTTACATCCAAACCAAATGGCTTTAAGAAGTTTTTGTCCGGCGTATTCACAATAAGGGAAATGTCAAAATAAGAGGTCATGGTCCTGATATGATCCACCAGAAAAGCCTTAACGGAAATCTCGACGACCGCCACGAAACAAATCTTCTTCTTTTGGCTAACCAGACTCACTAAAGGCGCCTTTTGTCATGAAACTATGTATTTTATGCCATACTTTGGGTGGAAAAAACGTGATTACATAGAGCAGGAAAAACCTGTAATCGGTCAACCTGAAGGGGTACAGGCATGCCCTTGCCTTCTGTGTGTTATTGTATAACATTTCTGCCCTTGCCCTATAATACCCGATTTTTGCATTCAAGTAATCAAGCTCAGAACTATATTTTACCTCAAAAGAGGGGTCCATTTCTTTGAACTTCCCAATTGTGTATGCCATTTCATCGGGAAACTTTTCAATGTATTTGATGCTGCTCATGCCTGGATGAATGCGATATACTGCCAGCGGCTGATCAATGTAGGCTGCCTTTGATCCATAGAGAACTCTCATAAAAAGATCAAATTCCTCAGTCAAAATGAGGTTGCTGTCAAAAAAAACACCCAAACGGTCCAAAGACCTTTTTCTTATCATAACGGTAGAAATTGAAACCGGATAATAACGCAAAAACTTATCAAATACATATCCGGAAGACTGTCTTTTTTTGTGAAAGAGCGTCTGCCGTCCTTTTTTCGTAACAAACAGGTTGCTATATACAAGATCCACATCCTGACAGCTTTTTACAACATCTACCTGCTTAACTGTCTTCTCGGGCAGCCACATATCATCATGGTCAATAAAGGCTATATATTCTCCACTGGAAAGTTCAATCGCCCGGTTACGCGAATAGCCGAGTCCCCTGTTTTCCTGATAATGGTAAAGCACCGGGAATCCCCGGCTCTTAAACTCCATGATTATCGATTCGGTAGAATCAGACGAGCCGTCATTGATAACGACAAGTTCCCAGTCGGTGAAGGTCTGCTCTTCGATGCTCTTGAGGGTCTCCTGCAAAAACTTCTCCGAGTTATAACAGCACAGATTTATGCTTACTTTTGGAGGCATAGGAGTGTAGTTACTGTTTGCAGAATTCGAGAACAGAGGAGATAACAAGGTCTACGTCATCATCGGACATATCGGGATAGAGCGGAAGGGTGACAATCTCCTTCCAGACCGTCTCCGTAACGGGAAGCTCCGTTGCGTACTTCTCAAAGAATGGCTGGAGATGATTTGGTATGTAGTGGACCCCGCTGTCGATTCCTTTTGATTTGAGAAAATCGATGAACTCGTCCCTTTTTGATTCAATTTTCAGGATATAGCTGAAGAATGCCGTATTCTCGTAATCCTTTCTCAGTATACCGATGCCTGATAAACCCCGGAAGGCCTTATCATATCTTTCAACTATCCCTCTCTTTCTGTTCAGAAATCTGCCGAGCTTTTCCAGTTGCATGAGCCCGATGGCAGCATTGATATTACTCATGTGGTATCTAAAGCCCAGCATGTTCACGCTATAAAACCAATCCCTTTTTTGTCCGAACCTGCTCCACGTGTCTTTATCGATACCCAGTATCCTCTTTTTCCTCATTACCTGAGCCAACTCATAATCATTCGTTGTAATAGCCCCGCCTTCGCCGCAGGTAATGTTCTTTATTGGATCAAAGCTAAAACAGGTTATATCACCAAAGGCGCCTATTTTTCTCCCGTTATACGATGAGCCAAAAGCATGGGCAGCATCTTCGACTATGGTTAGGTTTTTTTCCTTTCCTATCCTCAATATCTCATTCATGTTGCAGGGAAGACCGCCGTAATGGACAGGCATAATCACCTTCGTTCTGGCAGTGATCCTCTTTTCCACGTCCCCTGCGTCCATATTAAGGGTGTCGCCGTCAATATCGCAGAATACAGGTGCTGCACCGCAGGCAACGATTGCCTGGATCGTAGCCACAAAGGTCAAAGAGGGAACAATAACCTCATCGCCCTCTTTTAACCCGATGGAATCCAGTGCAAGATGGAGGGCTGTGGTCCCGGTGTTTACGGCAACGACATTTCCTGCACCTAAAATCTCTTTTATTCTGTTCTCAAAATCAAAGACCCACTTGCCCATCCCGAGCCATCCGGTATCAAATACCTTTTTCACCTCTGCCAGCTCTTCATCGCCAATTGATGGCCGTTGAACTTGGATCATTTGACCTCCCGAAACCTAAAGTTCACAAAAATCAATTCCTGCTTCCCTCGATCCAGTATGTATCCCAGCGCGTTTTCTTCTCCAGGAACCCGTCATGTATCCCTGTAAATCCTGATGCTTCCATGGCAGAGTGATAATCTTTACGGTTTCTCAAGTATCCCCAGAACTGTCTCCGCCTTCTCATGCTCGCCTTTTCCAAAACGCAGTCTGCCATGCTCTTTACTGCTCCGAAAACCCTCCGAATGGTGACAGCAGGTTCGAAAGACAAACTTATGAGAAGGCATACACCCCCTGGAGACAACCGTTCTCTCACTGCCTTCAGAAAAGCTATCAGCTCAGGCTGATCGAAAAAGTAGTCAACACTCGGTAAAAAGATAAAATCGTAGACTCTATTGTCCGGCAGGCAGGAAGGGAAAAGGCCGACATGAACATGATTGCTCGGAATATAGGGGAGGAGCCAGCGAAGGGGCTCCGGAGATATCTCCGTTACCTCAATATTGGAGCCGCCCCGGTCTATCAAAGCCTTTTCGGTTATTCCCAGGCCACAGCCAACGGAAAGAATCCTCTTGTCATTGTTAAATTTGCTGTGTTGTCTGATAAACGCGGCCGTTTGGGTTTTTAATTGAACCCAGGATGGATCAAGCTCCTCAAATCTGCTATATTTCTTGAAAAAAACAGTGTAGAAGGAGGCATAAAAAGATGTGTCAGGCAGCCTGGTGGAAGAAACTGCCGCAACAGACTCCAAAGGAATTCCATGCCATTCCCGCTGATACATTCTCTTCACATGCCCTCTTTCAGTCTGGCACGGATTGTGGTGTCTATAGAGGAAACCCTGTCCGCGGTAAACGTAAGTATAGGGAATTTATTTTGAAATGCCGGTAATTCGTCACACCACAGCCTATGGTTGACGGTAATGAACTCAACAAGAAACCTCAGGGGATGATCGATCATCTGAGACTGCAACTCCTGTTTTCTGTTTAAGACACCGATGCTGTCGGCGATAATGGCTACCTCTGCCCGTGAAGGTCTTTTGCCGTTCCGGATCCGCAAAAAGAGCGTTTCGAACAATAGATAAAGCGGATCAAACCCCCAGGGCGCCCCTTTTTCATGAAAATGTTCCCAATCGATCACATGAACGCCATCAGCGTTATAGATCATATTATCGAGAGACAAATCTCCGTGAAGCGGAGCGGTACCGTCAGGAAAAGAAGGCCATATTTCACAATAGTGCTCTATGGCCTTTCTTATGTTTTCATGGTTCCTTTCCAATCCTTTTCGGCAATCTGCCCTTGCGCCTTCCATAAACTCTAATTCTATTTTTAGAAAACTTCCCCCTTCCTGGGCTATCCGGCAGATCGGTTCCTCCTTTTTTGGATACCGCATCTCCTGATACCAGCCCCATCCCCCAACTTCGCGCCTCAGATTCCTCATCCCGACAGGGGTTGCAGCTATCTTTACAATCTTTTTAAAACCGGTATCGCGGATTACCAGGTAAGTGGAAACATCATTTCCATTAGAACAGTTTTTCAACAGCTCGATCATTTATAGGCTATGGCAACAATGGATGGAGCAAAATATTTGGCCTTCAAAATCTTGAAGGTAATGTATTCAGCAACGGCACCCAGATTCCTTTTGATGGTAACTTGCCCCTTTGCATTTCTCAACGATATAGTTCTCCTGAAATCTTTCAATGACGAACTGTAGGGAATTATCCTCTCAGGAAAACGGTAGTCGGGAAAGCACATGTAAAGATCCACCCCTGAAAAGCCTGCTTCCTTCAACAGGGCATCAATTCCCTTGAAGGAATAGAGCCAATTTACATAGGGCCTTCCAAGGATCAATCCGGAGAGGATATCAGCAATTTTTCTTGGAAGAAATGAGGTAAACAGAAGGTTCGCATGGGGGTCCTTCATGCCCAGGAACGTTTTGAAGTCAAACCTGTTTTCAATGGATAGGTAAAGCTTGCCCTTTTCATTCAGATTCTGGTGCACCTTTCTCAAAAAAAGCACCTGCTGTTCACGAGGATCACCTGAATATTTTTTAACGTCGCGTTTACCGTAATATTTTTTCAATTCTATAGGTCCGTTCTCGGGTATCCACTCGAGGACCCCATTTACCACGGCCACATCGAATCTGTTTTCAAAATTCCTGATTTCTCTTAAATCTCCGCATAAAAGGTCAACGTTCTCCAGCCCTTCTTCGCGTATCCGGGCGTTCAGAAATTTGAGTGAGTTCATTGTTTGATCTACGCCAAGGACATGTTTGCATCTCTTCGCCAGGGCAACAGTCAATGCCCCCCACATGCACCCATAATCGATACACGTTTCGTCTCCCGATAGATCAAGCAATTCTAAACCACCGCCCCTTTTCGGGGAAAAAATGATAATGGAAAGCCACGGCTGGTATTTCTCAATGGATTCTTTCGTGCTCATATGTTCCAGCACCGAGACCAACTCTTCATTTTCTTTTTTGTCGAGGTTTGACCAGTATCCTTCTGAGCCTGTGGAATATATACATCCTTCGATGTTCTGGTACAGATTTCGGATCTCGTCTCTGATCATTGCCTGACTTCCAGAAGTTCTGATTTCCACTCATTTAACCAATTGTCAGACACACGGGCAAATTGATGACAAAACTCGTTCTTTGCCTCCTGAATTTCCTCCTGCGCCCACCAGGCGGCCGGATCACGGTAGATTTCATTGACCTTGGCTGCCGCAGATTCAGGTGTATAGTGCAAAATGCCTGCCTCATGCAATTTTTCATAATATGGCAGGGCAGAAGGCCTTATCTCCCACTGTTCCGGGTCCCAGCATAAAACTGTTGGAAAGTTTAATGTAAAAGTTTCAAGTACGGTCGTCGCATTGTAGGTTATAACACACAAGCGGCACTCTTTGAGCTGTTCGGTTATAGATTTGCTTCCGTTATAGCACTCAGCCTCCGGACACTCGGTGGCCCAGCGATCCCGCTGGCTCCATCCGTAGTCATGCACAAATAAACGGACTAACAATAATTTCTGTATACTCTCTGGAAGAGATTTACAGAGATCATACTGATATTGAAAATATCTCAATACACCGGAAGCACTGTAGGGAATACTGTACATATGATAATAGTAGCGGGGGAAATTTGCCAATACCGCCAGGATTCTCCCCTCTTTCATTGAATGGATCATATCCTTTTTCTCTTTTAGCTTGACTAATTTTACTGGCGGCATGGGTTTTACGTTTCTACAAGTATCCGATTCCCATCCCCAGGAATAATACCTGTCACAGATCGCTGTTTCGTGGGCCTCGTCTCCATACCAGAGGGCAGCCCCATAAAGCCCACCATGCTGCGTTCCCAAGAGTTTAGCGCCTCTTTCCACATGATAGGCCGCCCAGAACTTGAATCCCTCATCTGCAAAAAAGGCGTTATCGGTAAAGATGCTCTTCGGCCTTTTCGGATAGGTCTTTAAAACCTTTTCACTCATCAGGGAATAGTTTTCCAAGTACAAAGAGGGTATCTGTTCGCTGATAAAACCGCTCAAAAACTGCTCAAAACCGTTGCCTGCCAACTCGAAAGATAATCTACGCCTCATACGCTCATCGATATCCGGTTCCGGTACTGTAATTTCGGGTGTGATAAAATAGAGGTATTGACCGAGAGAAAATTGCAGCTTAAGGGCGTCCACGATATTTAAGGAGGTCGATAAGAATACTGTTTCTTTGAGCCTCGCCGGCATCAGGCTTCCGAGATACCAGACGAGATTTCTCAACAAAGATTTAGAGGCAAATGATCTGCCTTTATTGTCTTTCTTAGATGAAAATTCGCCGTCGGCGATGTCCGCCTCAAGGTAATCAAACTTCAATTTATTTATACGTTCAATGATCCGGGAATAGAGAAAATCGTTGTAGCCGTCATCTATAAACCATTTCAGAAAAAGGGCAAAGTCTTCAGGCACCCATTGGTATTGCCCGTATTTACCTATGAGCACACCATCTACTTTTCCGCTTTCACATGCTGAAGCAATAGATTGATAACGGTCATACACCGTCCCGATAAAATAATTGAGCCACGGCCCGATTATGATCCGCCAGTATCTTGTGGAATAGTTCACTTCATGGATATCATTGAGAAGCCTGCTCATTTGAACAAGCACCTGTTCATATAATTCACCAAGATAAAGGTGGTCCCTGTATATTCTTTTACGGTCGTCCCAGTGATAGGGTATCACCTCATAGGATAACTTCTTCTCTTCTGATCTTTGCGAAAAAATCCTGCACCACTCCCCCAAGAAAAGAACTGGTTCATCAGTTTTCCAAAAACGCTGGTCGGCGGTGGTTATAAGAAACATCTACTCCTCAAATTCATCAATAATCACATACCTGTGGGTACACCCCAGAAATCGCAATAACTGCACAGTGGTACTTTATCCCTCTTTCCTTCTATATGATATTTTATCCATTCTTTCCTTTTTGAGCCATTCCATATATCTACTAAAGCAGTTGTGTTAATGTCCCCAATGACTCCTAATCTTTTGGGGTCAAACCTTACACAGATTGAAACTTCGCCGAGTCTATTAATGGCCATATGATTCAATATCTCCAAACATATTCCGATTTCCGGTACAGTCGGCCTTTTCTCATATTTAAAACTTCCCAAAGGGTTATGCAATAATCTGGTGGCAATAATCCCATCTATCTTTTTCCATCTTTCGACATTCACGTTACCAAGACATCTATAGATCATATGGGGTTTTCTCTTGCCTTTGATCTCCAGAAACTTCTTTACCAGCTCATATTGTTCATCCCCATCCGGGTCGTTTTCGATGACTGAAATAGTTGTGGTATCCAAATTGTCAATAATCTCTTCGGCTTTCTCCACGATCAATTTAGCATTGGTATCTACACATTTTACCTGATTCTTGAACAATCTGACTGCTTCGCCGAATCTGGGATAAAGTAGTGGTTCTCCATTATTATGAAATTGAACTACTATTCCTGCAGGTACCTGTTTAGCTATTTTCCTTACCAGTTCAAAATCCATATCGCCATAATGCATGGCTATTTCCGGATATTCCCCATCTATCTTTCTTCTGCCACACATCCAGCAGTTTTTATTGCATCTGCTGGTCAACTCCAGATGGATACAATATAATCCATTAAAGGAAGCGCTCATTTTGTCCTCACAATATGTTATTCGGTTTAACCGCAGTCGAAAGTAACATGATTTCCTGTGAAAATCTTACAAGTTTACTGTATGGCCTTAATGATCGGGGCGCTATGAGAGCTGCAATCGAACACAAAGGCTGGAGATAGGGCAATGCCCACAAAAAGGGAAGTTGTCTGAATTTCTCCACTTTTACATCGTCAAACCCGTTAATCAAAAAGATGTCTTTCAAAGAATTAGTGGTAAATGGTGTTCTGTGGGTATAGTCCTCATAAAATGTCTTATAAACGGACTCCCAGTCGGGAACCATTGTAATAACCAGACCGCCCGGTTTAACAATACGATATATTTCCATGACCAGCCTTTCAGGATAATAAAAATGCTCAAGGACTGATTTTGAAAAGATAACATCAAACGAATTATCATCATAAGGTAATGGTTCATTCTCAAGATTTGACTGTAATATTTCAGCTTCCGGACAGATAGATTTTGCTATAAATGATTGATCCACTCCGTATCCATCAAGGCCGCACCTGATAAAACCTCTCAGAAACTCACCACGACCACATCCCAAATCTAATATCTTGCTTCCCTCTGGCAATTTATACCTCGAAGATAGATAGCGAGCTAATTTATCCGGATATAGAGTGAACGGTCTGTCTTTTTCGTTATAAGTTACAGCCACATAATCCCTCTGTGGGTTTATCGAAGACACTACAATACCTCCACTAATTCGACCAAGGTTCCTTCCGGTGCCCTGCAAAAAGTAACCTTCGCGTAACCGTCCGGGGATAATTGAGGGGGTGAGTTAAATTGGATTCCCTTATCCTTGAGCCTTTCATACTCAGCATCCAAATTATTAACAGTAAAAGCTATATGGGAAATCCCTATTTCGCAGATTTCACGCCTCTTTTGCTCTTCGGGATGCGAGTGATATTTCAATAATTCTATCATGTGACCAGATGGAGAAATCATTTTGACCGTTGTAACCCTTACATTGCGTAGCGATGAGATATTATCAATATAGTCCCCCGATTCTTCCATCTGTTTTGCAATCTGAAAACCGAGAAGATCACGATAAAAGCGGAGCGATTCCTCAAGGTCAATGACCACTATGCCGGTATGCCGGATATCTTTGATCATTTTGTTTCCTGAATTGTCTCCGAAATTGCCTCCTCAAGAACATCAAGACCTTCCTCTAAAGCATCATCCGGTATTGTAAGCGGCGGCCCGATCTTT
>JAPLKD010000167.1 GCA_026388245.1 Pseudomonadota bacterium
GGGGTCATATATGCGGATGAAAGCGCTGCAAAGCTCTCGGAGATTTTTTCCGAGGCATCGAGAATACTTGACCAGGACCCTGCGAATTATAGAGCGCACCATATCCTTTCGAGCATTTCAGTCGTCCGCCGGCAATACGATCAGGCCCTGTCTCATGCGGAAGCGATCATTCGGCTTTATCCCGAGCAGTCTCACGGCTACGCATTGAAAGGCGACGCGCTCTTCTGGATGGAACGGTATGAAGAGGCTGCCCGCCTCTATAAAAAGGCACTGGATATGGGGCGAACATCCAAGGCGGAAAACGTGTACTGGAATTTATATGCATCCTATAACAACGTGAAGGAATACAAAAAGGCCTACAGGGTGCTTTCAAAATACGTCAACCCGTTTAACCCGCATACTGATTATAAGGAAATCTATCAATTAGGGATGTCCGCGTCAGCCGTCGGCAAGGTCCGTGAGGCCATCACATTCCTGAAAATCGCCAGGATGAAGGTCCCGCCCACGGATACGGAGTATGTTGAAAAGATCGACAAGAACCTGGCGATTCTGAGCGGCGATCACTGATAACACCAATGATGTAAGAACCCGGACGAAGGGGAAAGGCTAAAGGGGAAAGGAGCTGAGAGCGGAGAGCGGAGAGGGGAAAAGGGCATGAACTGATCCAGGAAATGGGGCTTTCGCTGGAGGCTTTCGTTGGTGAAATGAATTACCCCGCAGCAAGCTTCGGGGTATGGACCCGCGGGCAATCAAGCAACGGAACCAGCAGAATTATGTCCCCATCCCTCCCAATATTTCTTCAGCTTTTTTTGTTACCTCTTTGACTTGTCATTCCAATTTGCAGGTCCGGTGATGGCCTTATTATAGCTGCGGCGTGTTGTGCGGTAAAGCATGGGCCTTGGTCTGCCGCGTCTGGAGCACCATCAACGCATTGGGATCGTGATCGAGCAAAGTCAAGGCGCTGCTAATGGCACGGCTTGGCAAGAGGTCACCGGACTCGTATTTCTGGAAGGCACGCGGGCCGCCACCGATCATCTGCCCGGCCTCCGTTTGGGTAAGACCAAGTTTCTTGCGGATACGGCGGATTTCCTCCGGCTCAAGCAAGCCTTCGGCCAAGACCTTAAGCCGATTCAACATCCGGTCGGAAACTTTCATATCATCGCCGGTATAAATGCTCTCGTCTGAAGAATCGCAGTACCACCCCGGCATGTTGAAGGTAATACGCTCTCCTTTATAGGTGAGGGTTATGGGTCGCACGTCGCGGTGCATCGGCGCGCCCGTTTTGGGACATATGGGATTATTCATCGTCTTTCTCCTTAAAGGACAATAATAAAAACTCGGTGACGGCATCAGCAGTGAACTTTATATACAGTATACCAACGGGTGAAGGAACGTGGTACACGTCCTGCCAGAGCCGGTTATCGGCATGGGCTGTCATGGACTTGTAGAAGTGCTCCCGTTGCATGGTCTGGATCGTCCCCACAATCTCGGCTCGCCCGAACCCAAGGGCAGCGGCACTTCGTAGAGCAGTGCCCGTAACGGCAAGCTTTTGAACAGTCGAAAACACGGCTTTGAATGCCCCGAGGTCATAGGTCGGTTTCCGCTTCTCAGCCATATATGCTTAAATAACACCTCTATGGTGTAATGTCAAGCTTCAATTTACATTAAGCCAGGATTTATAACATAAAAGGTTTGAAAACATTTAGCCCTTCAATCTTACTGAAATCCTTTTCGTAATAGGGGGAAGAAGCTTAAAGGTGAAAGGTAAAAGGCGAAAGGTGAACAAAATAGGGGTAGATGGTTAGATGGTTAGAAGGTTGGATGATTAGCAAATTAGATACGCCACACTCTTCAGCCCTCCAACCCTCTAATCCTCCAACCCTCTAAAATGAACCCTATCAACTCAACAAACTCAACAAACCCAACAGGGCAAAACTTTTCCATTGTCGTAAATTGCTTAATAATATCAACCACTTTACCTATGTCGGAGCTCCGACATACCCCCTGAAGATAGGGGTTGACGCTGTACATCCTGCATGATACATTACATCCATTCCATATAAACGGGCATTGATACTTGTCCACTCTTCAAACAAAATTAGCCGTGCATGCATGGAGTAACATATACCCCTATGGCGGTAGCCTGCCCAGGGGCAGGCAGTTTTGAGTTATGAGTTTTAAGTTTTAAGTTTTGAATTCACTGTTCACTTATGCAATTATGCAATTCCGACCCCCTATGTTCCTTATTCTTAAAGGTTCCTTTTTGGGGATAAAATGGGCAGTTAAGCCATTTTATTGGGTTTTTTCAACTCAAAACTTAAAACTTAAAACTTAAAACTGTCTTTACGACTTGCCCCGACCCTGACGATACGAAATCCATTATACCAGGAGGTAATAGATGGAAAAAGATAATTTGGAAATTCTGTTGGAAAACATTGATGAGAAGTTTGATCTGGTCTTGGAGGGTCACAGCGCCCTGAGTAAAGAGATCAGAGGATGGCGTCGACAAGAAATTTTCAGATAAGATTGATGGCGTCGACAAGAAGCTTTCAGAGAAGATTGATGGCGTCGACAAGAAACTTTCAGATAAGATTGATGGCGTTCGGGAAGAACTTGGCCAAAAAATTGACAGCGTAGAAGCCAGGCTTTCAGATAAGATCGATGCCGTTGCTGAAGACCTTGCTGCCCATCGCGCCGATACGGAGGGTCATGGAAAAGGGTACAAGGTATCAGATGGTTAAAGAGAAAACAAAAACTTTTCTACTTTCGCAATGCCGTCGTTTTCTATCGCCTATTACCCATCAACCATGAGCCATCACCTGTTCTTTTCTTAAAGGTTCCTTTTTGGGGGTTGGGGGTAAAATGGGCACTTTAAGCCATTTTATTGGGTTTTTTCAACTCAAAACTCAAAACTTAAAACTTAAAACTGTCTTTACGACTTGGTCCGACCCTAATTGATGTTTCTATCCTTCCAAATGTAAGCCGACGGCATTTTTCCCATGCGTTGGAACTTGACAGATCCCCAAAGAGTGTTAT
>JAPLKD010000224.1 GCA_026388245.1 Pseudomonadota bacterium
GATAGGAGATTAAACAATGTGATGCAAGAGATGGTTATGACTGTAGACAAGCTATTACGGGAAAATGGGTATGAATTTAATAGTGCTGCTGATAGAGATTATACTTCTGATGAGGTACATAAATTTCTGTTGGGCTTTATAAGACCATATATCCGTATCAAGGATGAGCCCCGATGAAACCTTATGGCCGCCACCCTGCTTTTGGGTCATGCAGGGGACCAAGGTATGGGGAGTGGGTAGATTCAGGAAGTTGTTTGACACTGAGAACCTGCTGTGCTATATACATCAACAAGGAAGAATCGAGTTCTTATCGTGATGCCGAATAATCCAGGCGCACGCAATGTATTAAATAAGCAGGGTTTTGAATAATTTGTGTACATTAAAATGGGCATGTAGCCAAGGAGGATGAAACAATGAATCAGGATGAATTTAAAAAGATAATTTCTTCTGCAATTGGCTGTGAAGACGAGTCGTATGCGTTTTACAGCACAGTGTCTGACAAAGCGAAGGACAAAAATCTCAAGAATATGTTTAATGAACTTGCCGGAGATGAGAAAAAACATCGGATCACATTAGAGGCATTCCTTACTCGATCTCCGGAGAATATGCATTTTTCTAAGTCAAAGGATTATAAGGTTGTGGATGCACTTCTTACGCCCCCGCTGACTGCGGATCTCAAACCCCTCGAAGGCTTGGTAATTGCTATCAAAAAAGAGCTCGAAGCCATGCAAATGTATACCCAGCTGGCAAATGCCAGTACAGACGAAACTCAGAAAAATATCTTTGTAGAACTCGCATCAATGGAGCGGGGACACAAGAGCAGACTCGAGGATATATATACAAATATGGCATTCCCTGAATCCTGGTAGCGTCACGTCAACCGTATAATATTGTAGCAGATAGCTATTCCTGACGATATCCGTAAGCGACATAACCTGAAATCAGGCGCTTAATTTGTTGTTGTAGGCGAGGATGCTATGGTGCAGGCGCAAATCTGGGCATTTGCTCTATCATTCCGCTTTACCTCGCAAAGGAGCTCGGATTGGCTATTGGTTATGCAAATACCATATTGGGCATATCAAGGCTTGGAGCGATTGGCGTGGCCATCTCATGCGGTTTCCTGATTGACAGGTTCAATATGCGATGGGTCATGTTTCTCGTGCTGCTCATTACGGGTGGCCTGACTGTTCTTATGGGAGTGGTCTCTGCCAGATTCATAGGGATCATCCTTTTTCTCCAGGCTTTTTGTGTGACAGCCTTTTTCCCCGTTGGCCTTGTGGCAATAGCAAAAACCTTTAGCCGGGAAATGCGAAGCCTGGCCACAGGTATTATCCTGGCCTTGAGCATAGTCTCCGGAGGGGGACTCATCCCCTACCTTCTCGGTCTATCAGGGGACCTGTACAGTTTCAGATTAGGTATTACCATCCTTGGGATATTTGCGGCCCTATCCAGCCGGTTGGTCTTCAATCTGAAAGAGCTTGAGTAGCTTCTCTTTTGTGAATGGTTATTGGTTCACGGTGAACTGTAAACTGTGGACGAGTTTTTGCCCACTGTCTACTCCCTGCCTCATGCTGAAACGGTTGACACTTCCCGGATATTTGACGTATGACGCTTTTAGTGGACATCAAAGTTGAGGTACAATACAAGACAGAGGTGTCAGCATGGAAAATATTTGAACCCAAATATGTCGTCAGGAAGGTGTCGGGGTATCCCGGAGCAAACCGTCGAGAGGCTAGGAAGCTTGGTCTTTTGCGTATGTAAAAGTTCCGAAGCCGAACGCGAGCGATTGAAGCCGCTGGAGCGGAATGAGCGTGTTTGAGAGGGATGGTCCGACACCCATATGGTTCTAATGATAAATCCGGGTTGAATTTATTCTGTGTATAATTTGATTTTTATAAATATTCTTTTGTGCGATAATATTTGTGCGATAATATAGGTATAAGCACATAGCTATAGAGGGAGATAATATATGAATATTAAAGTATCCGGAGAGCTTTCAGGGATTATAGAAGTCCTCAAAAAGATGGCCATGTTTGAAGTCACCCTTGCACAGCTCTATAGCCTGTGCGCTGTAACCTGGAAGGAGGACAGTGAATTCTGGCTGGATATTTGGAAGGATGAAATAAAACATACAGAATACATCAAGCGCATCATAGAAATCGTATCCAAAGCGCCTGAACGCTTTGATAAAGGACGACCCTTTAATGTATTCGTAATAGAGACAACGGTAACTGATGTCAGGAGCAAGATTGAAAAGATAAAAAAGGGAGAGATTGAAAAAAACAGCCTTCTTCTTTTTGCCAGCGATCTGGAGAAGGGATATCTTG
>JAPLKD010000168.1 GCA_026388245.1 Pseudomonadota bacterium
CGGAGGGATTCTCTTCGCCATTGCATATGGCTACCAGTTGATCACAAAGAGAGAAGGCATGGGCGGCGGAGACATTAAACTGCTTGGTATGATAGGTGCTTTTTGCGGGCTCAAAGGGGTTATATTCAGCCTAATGGCCGGTTCTATCATCGGCACTATCGTTGGCATACCGCTTATGCTTATTAAAGGAAAAGATACGAAATATGCCATTCCATTTGGCCCGTTTCTGTCCTTAGGGGCATTGCTTTTTTTGATTATGGGGGATAGGTTTATATATGGCTTTATCAACTTTATTACAAGAAGGTGAACGGAGCGGAGAGCGGAGAGCAGAGAGGGGAAAGGAAAAATGAGAAAGCTCAAAGCTCAAAGCGTGAAAGGTGAAAGGTTTTACGAATCACGGGATTATGTTAGAGAAGACAATGAAAAGGGTGGTGTTCGTGCCATGAAAAGAATAATTCTACTTTTTCTATTCATTTTTATCTGCCGGTTCGGGGTTGCAGAGGTGGCGACAGGGGCGGTGATGAATGACTATTGTGTTACCCCTACATTCAGCTCAACTACAACAAAACCAAATATACTGATTCTTATGGATTTTTCCGGTAGCATGCAGTTTCCGGCTTATATAACATGCGCTTATAGCACTTCGGACCCTTATGATGGCCAGGTTGTCCAGTGCAACACGCCCAGCTCATCCACCACGGATAACTACAGTACAACAAAGTCCTATTACGGATATTTCGATATGTCCAAATATTATCAATATGCATCGGGCAAGTTTCAGGTCAAAACCACCTGCACGGATACCAACAAGATCGGAAGCAGCAACACCTGTATATCCGGCAATCTTTTGAACTGGATCACCTCGACAAGGATCGATGTTTCGAGAAGGGTATTGACAGGCGGCAGGACAAGCACCGGCACTTCGGATATTTATCAAAGCGAAGGGGCGAGGGTAGTTTATACGGATACGGGCATAAACTGCAAATTTACTATTACCACTACAAGCACTTCGGGTGCCGGGAGCACCAAGGCAAGACAGATTGCGATCGCCAATAGGTCGTCTTCTCAAACATGTCCTTTTACCTTAAGCGCCAGCGATATTGATGTTGAACCGCAAAACCCCAGCGCCGATACAGGGATAGTCCAGGATTTTTACGACAAGGCTACATTTGAATTTATGATTTTTAATACGGCAAATAGGGGGAAACTGCTCTCGGCTAAAGATGCGACGCAAAGCTCCCTGATTGCCGCAACAATCAATGAACAACCATATGACGGTACCCCCACAGGTGAAGGGCTCTGGGAAGCATATGATTTTTTCCATCAGAGCAACGACCATTCATATTATGCCAATACAAGCGATATAAACGCCGGCAACGGTACTAAAGATCCTTATTATGACGGGACCGGCGCCAGTTCAACGGCAGTCCCATGCAGAAAATCTTTTATTTTACTCATATCCGACGGTGTCTGGAACGATACCGTTGACCCTGTCATACCTGCGAGGACGATGCGCACGACTGACATAAGAAGTGATAGCGCTCTCACAGGGACGCAAAATGTTACAACGTATGTGATCTATGCATTCGGAGATAAGGATCCAACGACGAGACTAAAGGGACGGCAGGCTATGATAACAACAGCCATATTCGGGGGTTTTGACGACAGCGATTCCAACACCTGGCCTTACCCCTTCACGGCTTATCCTGCCAGCAGTCAAACTGTAACCTACCCGAGGAGCGAATGCGATCCGGCTACGGGTCACACATGGAACTCCGGTTGTAAGGAATGGGATAAGAACAAAACCGGTTTGCCCTACAATTTTTTTGAAGCCGACAACGGCGATGCATTGACCGCAGCATTATTTGGCGCTTTAAACGACATGCTGCGCCGGGCATCATCGGGCACTGCTGCATCGGTCCTTGCTTCGAGTGAAGGCAGCGGTGCAAATCTTCTGCAGTCTGTCTTTTATCCAAAAAGGATGTTTACCGATACTGAAATTGACTGGACAGGCGAAATCCAGAATCTCTGGTATTATATCGACCCCTACCTTCAGAATACAACAATACGGGAAGACACAAACCTTGCCGGTACAAGCGGCGCAAGCATACTCAATCTCACGGATGACTATCAGATAGTATTTGAATTTGACCCAGCCGACAACAAAACAAAAGCAAAAAGGTATTCTACCGCCGCCGATGGCACAGGTAAAACATATGTTGATACGGTATTTCTTGAGGATATAAAAAATCTCTGGGAGGTAGGCACATTACTATTTCAAAGAAACCTTACAACCTCGCCCAGAACGATATATACAACCATAAATGGAAGCTCCAGGATAGATTTTTCAAC
>JAPLKD010000238.1 GCA_026388245.1 Pseudomonadota bacterium
AGTATAATACAAGTTGTATAGAACAAAGATAATAGTATTGATTCCGGATTTCCAAATATTTTGAAAGATTTTTTTATTTACCCTTTGGTTGCTCAATGTATAGTATTAGCCGTTTTGTAACGGAACATCAAAACAGATAACTCACCACCCACACTCACACCCACACCCACACCCACACCCTTTTCCCCCCCCGCGACCTTGGCATTCCCGCGGGGGCGGGAACCGCTTCCCTTACCACTAATGCCCTCAGCAGCACCTGTCATCCCCCGAGGGGACGTATTCAATTGCCTCGGTGCAGCGTCAAGCGGTTCCCGCCTCCGCGGGAATGACAAGGTCGCAGGGGGGGGGAAAGGGGGTGTGGGTGTGAGTGTGGGTGTGAATCCGGGCGCACGGGTGGCATCCGGCATCTGAATGAGAAAACATGAAAATAGGGCCTTATGAATCGCATTGATTATCTGGAGTTTACAAAGAGTTATATAGTAGTCCCTCAGTATGTTGGCTATATGGTCCCATAAAAATAACTTTCGAAAAGGCGGTGCTTTGGAAGATTCACATTTATCAATCAGCCTTCATGGACGACACTTTGGTCACCCCCCCCTCAAACAAAATTAAAGTTGAGTTCCGCATTAAGCGTAATTAGAAAATAATAAATTTAAGCGTTGCCCCGTGCAGTGTAAACCGTTATCTCTATGATGCATAAACATCCAATAGTAGTCTGGTTCTGTTTGGTTTTAAAAGTCCAAATTGGCACTTTGATGCCGCATGAAAGAATTAAACTCCTAAAAACCATCGGGCACGGGGCAATTTTAACCGCTTAAATTAAAACCTATGAGCAAAATTAAAACAAAACCTAGAACAGTGAAAAAGATTTCGCAACTGACCGTAATCAACCCAAATGTAGCTGGTGTCGATGTGTCAGACTCAGAAATGACGGTAGCTTTTCCGATTAATTCTGAGCAACTGGAAATACAGGTCTTTGGGACTTTTACTTGTGATCTGCACGTTATCTCAACGTGTTTAAAGAAACAATGCGTTACCTCCGTAGCTATGGAAAGTACTGGTGTTTATTGGGTCCCATTGTTTCTTCTATTACAGGAAGAAGGATTTGAGGTCTATCTCGTAAATGCCAAACACGTAAAGAATGTGACGGGCAGGAAGGATGATGAGAGCGATGCAGAATGGATACAGAAATTGCATAGTTGTGGGTTACTCACCGCCAGTTTTCAACCTGACAACCTGACTCGCACCTTACGGGAAACGGTTCGCCAACGCAAGACTTTGGTTCGTACAGCATCGACCAACATCAACCGGATCCAAAAAGCATTGGAGCTAATGAACATTAAGTTGCATACCATCATTAGTGACATCGATGGAAAAACGGGGATGTCTATCGTAAAAGCAATATTGGACGGGGAGCGCAATCCGGAAAAACTTGCTGATATGCGGGACCCCCGCATAAAGGCATCCAGGGAAGAAATTATTAAATCACTGGAAGGTCAATGGACAAGAGAACACCTCTTTACACTTCGTCAGGATTATGAACTATATTGTTATTACAGTCAACTGATTAAACAATGCGATACAGAAATTGAGCAGGTATTACTTGAACAAATTGCCTCCAAAAATGAAGGAGTCATCCATGATATTCCACCGGCTAAAAGAAAAGTATCCAAAAAAAATAAAGTGTCCTTTAACCTGACCTCCGATCTTAAAGAAATATCGGGGGTAGACGTTACAGAAGTGAATGGGATCAGCGAATTGACTGCGCTGTCTATTATGTCGGAAGTTGGTACCGATTTGTCAAAATGGAAAACTGAACATCATTTTGTCTCCTGGTTAGGCTTGGCTCCCAATAATAAAATCTCGGGAGGCATTGTCATCAGCAGTAAGGTGCCAAAAAAAAAGAATTATGCTGGTCAGTCCTTTCGACAGGCAGCGGAAAGTTTACACAAAAGCAAATGCCCATTAGGGGATTTCTTCCGCAGAATACGATCAAGAGCAGGTACTCCAAAAGCAATTGTTGCAACGGCAAGAAAACTCGCGATCATTTATTACATGATGATAACCAAGAAGGAATCGTTTAACCCATCTGCGTTGATCAATTTTCAAAACAAAAATAAGGAGAGGAAGATCAATCAATTAAAGAAGATAATTGCCCAACTTGAAGCAGCCTAAAAAAAGAAGTTACATGAAAGACAGATAATTATTTTTCTCTACACCACGGCATTTCTTAACCTATTGTTCAAGCCTTGCAGGCTTGTGGAGCTGTTGAGGAGGGTGCCTTGTTTCCTCCGGTTGCGCCGGAGGTTACTAAGGTTTTGCCCTTGCAGGGCATGAGCCCGATGAGTACTCAATTTCTCTGTTGTTATCGCATTGGGACACCTAAAATAAAAAATTCAAGGCCGCAAATGTCTGTTTTATAGTGATATGTAAAACCATGCGAAAAAAGTGACGAAAACAGGAAAGGAGGTCTCGATTTGTATCGTAATA
>JAPLKD010000013.1 GCA_026388245.1 Pseudomonadota bacterium
AAACCGGAGCATGAATGGTATGTCCTCCCTATGAAAACGGGGGCCGCCATGTGGGTCGAGCCTTATTTCGGACAGGCAGGCGCAGCCCTGATGACTACCTATTCTGTCCCTTTTCATAAGGTTGATCCTGCAACAAATGAAAAAACTGTTCTTGGCGTGGTAGCCCTCGATATTTCCCTGGATTGGGTTCAAGAGGTAGTTAACGCGCTTGACTTTGGTCGTAGCGGTTACGGTGCAGTCATATCAAAAAAAGGTGTTTACCTGTACCATCCCAACAGTGAGTATGCCCAAAAATCTAAAACAATCTTTGACGTGGCAGGAGAATCGAAAGATAAGGGGCGGGAGACAGTAGGCATAAAATCGTTGAGAGGCGAAAAAGGGGTTATAGAACATATCGGTGTTACCACGGGGCTCCCTTCCTGGCTTATTTTCGAGCCCGTGCCTTCGGCGGGCTGGTCATTACATATCACATTTATCAAAGATGATATTCCGGTAAGTCTTGATATCCTCAGGCGACAGCTCATGATGATTATTCTTGTCTTGACGATTTTTTGTCTGTCGTTCTCATCGCTTATTTTTCGAGCTTATGAAGGTGACAACGGGAATCTATGGAAAGTTTGCGCCATTTTTTTCATTGTGCTTCTATCAGGTATAGGCATTATCTGGCACGTTTCGTTGTCGTTTGACACAGACTTAAAAAGCAGAGGCTTAGAAATTACAGGGAAGGCCAATCTGGACAGTTTTATGCATTCATATAACAAGGAATTAATTCAAAGAGGATTAACCGAACCGAAATATGTCCCGACCGGAATCTTTATACGGTCGGCTGAGTTCTCCGGGGCAAATAAGATATTAGTGAGCGGCTATATCTGGCAGAAATATAACAACAAGACCCATAAAGGCATTTCCCAGGGGTTTATCCTTCCTGACGCCATAGGTGATATAAAGATCGACAAAGCCTATTCCTTTGTGCAGGAAGACATGAATGTAATCGGATGGTATTTTCAGGCAACCCTGTATGGACGCCTTGATTATTCTACATACCCTGTTGATTTCGAAAGACTCGGGATACAGATTCGCCATCAGGATATAGGTAAAGGTGTGATTCTCATTCCTGACCTTGAGGCGTACAAGTTTATCAATCCAAGCGCCTTGCCGGGTGTGGGAAAAGATTTTGTTATTCCAGACTGGCAAGTACAAAAGACCTTTTTCGAATATATAATGAAAGCCTACGACACAAATTTCGGGATTAAAGGTTACTCAAGTCAGGAGGGTTTTCCTGAACTATATTTCAACATAACAATAAAAAGGAATCTGGCTGATGCATTCATTCGAAATATGACCCCCCTCATCATTGTGGCATTGCTCTTGTTTGCCGTTATGTTTATTATGACTGAAGAGAAAATGTCAAAAAAGTTTGCTATGGACATTGGGGAAAATCTGGTTTTTGTCGGATCGATGTGCTTCGTTGTTATTTTTTCACATATCAGCACCAGGGGGAGAATCCCCACGCAGGAAATATTCTATCTCGAGTATTTTTATTTCGTTATCTACATTGCCCTTTTATGGGTTCCGATAAGCGCCATCCTGTTTGTAGGCGGAAGCAAGTTATCTTTTATTCAATATAAGGGGAATTTCTTATCGAAATTGCTATACTGGCCGGTAATACTGGGGGCGTTATTCACAATTACCCTGATCACTTTCTATTAATGTCTTCAATTAATGTCTTCAATGCTCGTTAAATTTTCGTAACATTATCAGGATGAGGTTCTGATTTTGACTGATTTGTTGAAACCACGAGGGTCAATGTGTTTTTGTTATCTTCCCGTTTATGTTCAACATGGTCCATGAGGCGTTTTATCAGGTATATACCGAGGCCGCCAATTTCCCGTTCAGAAACATTTAGAGATATATCAGGGTCTTTAAGGGATAAGAAATCGAATGGAAAACCCGAGTCGATTATTTCAATAATAAACTTTTCATCATCAAGCGTGCAAGTGACCTCAACGTCACCACCCCCGTCTTTGTATGCATAATTGATAACGTTGACAAGGGCCTCTTCAACGGCAACCTGTATCTCACCTATCTTTTTCTGCGCAACCCCATGTTCTTGTGCACAGTTTGCCACAAAATCTATTAGTTGTTCGAGGTGCTGGAGCTTTGCAGGCAACTTAAGGTTGACGGGAAGGGGCATTGTATTAGAGCTGGTTTAACGCAGCCTCTTCTGACTCAAATATTGTAAAGATTGAATAAAAACCGGATATTTTAAAGACCTCTTCAACGGGGCCCTTTAATCCGGTAAACACCATTTTGCCGTTTTCTGCTTTTAGCCGTTTCGCAGTTGCAAGGATACTCCTAAGACCGGCGCTGCTGATATATTCAAGTTCACCCAGGTTGACAAGCACGGTCTTTTCACCGCTTTCGATCAGATCAGAAAGATCCTTTTCAAAATCCGGCGCCGTGACTGCATCAATCCTGCCTTTTACTGAGACTAAGGGAACACCTTTTTCCTTCTTTATATTTATCTCCATAAACCCCTCTCTTAAATAGATTTGAAAACACATTTTAAACGAATTGAAGAAGAAAAATCAATTAATTTTATGAAAAAGAAGTCCTTCCGCCCCTTTTCCTTGTAAATTTGACTTATACTACGTTTTTATTGTAAAGTAGCTTCCTATGAAAACCAAACAAAAACTGATACTTGTAACAATCGGTGCCATGGCTGTAATGTCTTGTTTTACATACGCAACGTTAAATGGTTCTTTCCCTCTGACTAATAACCGTGCTATGGATGCAAAGGAAGCGGTTATAGGAAAGATAGCAGACTACATGAAAGAGGAAGATGCTACAATAGCCGAAGACAAACTGCGAAGCGTTGCAAGGATGATTTACGAAGAGTCGGAAGATTACAATGTCGATTACAGGCTAATACTTGCCATAGTAAAAATAGAGAGCAATTTCAAACATAATGCGGTTTCCTCAAAAGGGGCAAGAGGGCTTCTTCAGGTAAAACCATCCCTTGCAAAATTTATTGCCCGTGATATAGGAATGCAATGGGGTGGACCAAAGACGCTCGATGAACCTGATAAAAACATAAAGATAGGGGTTCACCTGTTTTCAGGACTTGTGGAAAACTTCGATAACATCACCATGGCACTTCATGCGTACCATGTAGGCCCTACAAAGTTAAAAACCATTTTATCTGAAAAACGTAAGCCGGATAAAAGTTTCATCAACCTTGTCCTCACAGAATATAAAAGGAATAAGAGCTTTCTCCCTGATCCCTATCAATAAAAAACCTCATGTTTGACCTCAAAGAAACAGGTTTTATCTATGTAACCGGAAAAATCGGTTCCTTCATCTCTTTTTTGCTTTCCAGTGCCCGAAGTGCCCGGAGAAAAACGGTTGTCTTTTATGACTCAGAGGATGAGGCGTTATTATTAAAGGAAGAAATAGAGTTTTTCTCCAAAAAGGATATATGTCTTTTCCCGCTCTATACAGACAGGGTCTTTGAAAAAGAGGATGAAACAAAACGGATAAGTTTCCTTTCGCACCTTGTTTCTGAAGATGATTTCATTGGTTTGTACCCTTATAGCGCCATCAAACATCCACTTACAGCACCGGAAGCCATAAAAGATAACACAAAAGACCTTCAATTCGGCGATACTGTTTTTCAGGAAGAGCTTATTGACTACCTGGATGCGAATGGCTACGAACTTGCTTCCCTGGTAAGGGAAGAGGGTGAATATGCAAAAAGGGGAAGCATTATAGACGTTTATTCCCTGTCATATGCAAAGCCTGTGAGGATAGAATTTCTCGGTGATCAGATACTCTCGTTACGTTATTTTGACACAATAACACAGAGGTCAGGCCATGAAGTCGAGAAGGCCAGTCTCTCACCGGCGAAAATTATTAAAAATAACAATGTCACGCTGCTCGATTATTTCAGGGGCAAAATGGTTTTTGTTCATAAAGGCCTTGATTATATCATACACATCCTTGAGGAAGGCGGGGACAATACATTTCCGGCAGAGAGGTTAACGGAAACCCTTCTGTCAAATCTCAATATAGATGTTTCAGGGGTGCATGGAGAGGACGAGGATGATGTTATAGAAGCGTTGTCGAATGAAGACCTCAGGCATCTTTTTGAGATGAATAAGACAGAGATTTTTAAAATACTGTCTGAAAAACTCAGGATCGGGTGGAATACTTACCGGTACGTGTATGTATTTGCAAATAACCTTCGCCAGGGCGAGAGGCTGAAAGAAATCTTTCGTAATTATGATATATCCCTCCCTGTCCTTGAAGAAATTTCATGCGACCGGAAGGAAAGGGAATGGGGAATAGTTATAGGGCCGCTGCGGAGGGGGTTCAGGGCAAAGGACATTATTGTCCTCACGGAAGAGGACATTACAGGGCCCAAAAAGAGGGCGGTTAAGAAAAAATGGGACGGGTTTGATGAATTTCTCAACTCGTTCAAAGACCTTAATGTAGGTGAATGGGTTGTCCACATTGAACATGGCATAGGGGTTTATAAGGGGATTATGCACCTTAGCATCGGCGGGTTTGCAAAGGACTTTCTCCTTCTGGAATACCAGGATGGAGACAGACTGTATGTCCCTATCGACGATCTCCGTCTTGTGCAGAAATATATTGGCGGAGAAAAACAAAAACCGAAAATAGATAAACTCGGCGCCCATTACTGGA
The DNA here is from genome assembly GCA_026388245.1 of Pseudomonadota bacterium. GTDB lineage: Bacteria > Desulfobacterota > Syntrophorhabdia > Syntrophorhabdales > Syntrophorhabdaceae > MWEV01. The sequence continues at coordinate 4,708 of JAPLKD010000013.1, forward strand.
GAAACACAAAGGGCAAGGTAAAAAGATATGTAGAGGATATTGCAAAAGAACTTTTAGAGATGTATGCAGAACGTGAATTGGCAGAAGGCTATGCGTATCCCCATGAAGACGAGCTTTTCCGGGAAATGGAGTCGCGCTTTGAGTATGAAGAAACAGAGGGTCAATCACAGGCCATCGAAGACGTATTGAATGACCTGAAGAGGCTCAAGCCAATGGACCGGCTCATATGCGGGGATGTGGGTTTCGGGAAGACTGAAGTGGCGATACGTGCATCATTCAAGGTTGTCATGGAAAACAGGCAGGTTGCCATACTCGTTCCCACGACAATCCTTGCCCAGCAGCATTACAAAACCTTCTGCGAACGCTTTAAAGACTACCCGTTAAATGTGCAGATGCTGAGCAGGTTCAGATCAAAAGAGGAGCAGAAGAAGATTGTGGAGGAAATAAGGAAAGGGATAATAGATGTTATTATAGGAACCCACAGGCTTTTGCAGAAAGACCTCCTGTTCAAGGACTTGGGGCTCCTTATCATAGATGAGGAGCACCGGTTCGGGGTAACACACAAGGAAAAGCTGAGACAGATGAAAAAGAATATTGATGTCCTTACCCTGAGCGCAACACCGATTCCAAGGACGCTCTATATGGCTACATCAGGCATAAGGGATCTGAGTATTATCAATACCCCCCCGTTAGACAGGTTTGCCGTGAAGACATATGTTGTCAAATTCAAAGATGATTTGATAAAAAAGGCGGTCTGGAATGAACTCCAGAGGGGTGGCCAGGTGTTTTTTGTGCATAATTACATCCATAACATAGGTGTTATCTATGAACATATTAAGAGGCTGCTCCCCGATGTAAGGATTGCCGTTGCCCACGGGAAGATGGAAGGAAGCAAGCTTGAAAAAATTATGCTCGATTTTATCGATAAAAGATACGATATTCTCCTGTCGACGAATATCATCGAATCAGGCCTGGATATAGCGAATGTAAATACTATCTTCATCAACAATGCACATAGATTAGGCCTTGCCGATCTTTATCAGTTGAGAGGCCGGGTAGGGAGGAGCACGAGGCAGGCCTATGCATACCTTCTTGTTCCCAAAGATGAAGTCCTCACGAGAGATGCCACGCTGAGACTCAAGATTATCGAGGAGATGACAGGGCTCGGAGCGGGTTTCCATATTGCGAACTATGATCTTGAGATACGGGGTGCAGGCAACCTGCTCGGGAAGGAGCAATCGGGCAATATAAACCTCATCGGTTTTGAGTTGTACTGTAATATGCTGGAAGAGGCCATCGGGGAACTAAAAAATAAGGTGGAAACAATAGAGGAGGAGTTTGTCACGGAAATCAATATCCCCGTTGACGCCTTTATTCCTGATACTTATATGGAAGAACCTTCCCAGAAACTGCTCACCTATAAAAGACTCTCAAAGATAAGAGAAACAGATGCCCTGGAAGACATTACGGAAGAATTGAAAGACCGGTATGGCGATGTGCCAAAACCCTTGAAAAACCTCCTTGAGGTCATATCGTTAAAGATATTCCTCTCAAAGCTTAAGGTCAGGAAGGTAGAGCATTCAGCAAAGCAGCTTGTTTTTCATGTCACAGAACATACTCCGCTCAACATGAATAGAATACTGAAGCTCGTAAAGGGTGATGGCAATAGAATAAAGCTCTTGCCAGACGGGAGGATTATCATGGAAACCGATAAGAAAGCGGAAGAACTGATATTATTAACAAGAAATGTGTTGATGGAAATTGTTTCCATATGATATAAAGAGACAGCGTTTTGCTATTGGTGTTCAGCATTCAGCCACGAAAAACACGAGACTGCCGGTGTTTTGATACTGTGCTGACCCCTTTAAGCTTATCGCAGACAGTCTAAATTATAATGAGGTGAAACAATGAAGAAATTATGTATCTGCCTTTCCCTCCTCCTCCTTGTCTGTGCCTGTGCTAAAAAAGAGGACAGTAAGGTTTTGGTAACCATTGATAACGATAAAATGACATTACAGGAGTTTAATAAAGAACTCGACAGAATACCGGTGAACATGAAGATGCTTGTTGCAACCCAGAGCGGCAAGAAGAGCTATCTGGACAAGCTAATCGTTAAAAAGCTGCTTTTGAGAGAGGCCGGAAAGGAAAAGATGGATACCGAAAAGGAATTCCAGGAAAGACTTGCCGATATTAAAGATCAACTCCTTATAGAGTCATTATTGAAGAAAAAGATTGCTGCCGATGCAAAAATAAGCGACGACGATTTGAAAAATTATTATGAGACGAATAAGGAAAATTTTAAACGGCAAAGAGAGATAAATACACGGCATATACTCCTCAAGACAGAGGAAGAGGCAAAACAGGTCCAGGGGAAACTCATCAAGGGAGAAGATTTTACCGGGCTTGCAAAAAAATATTCTATTGATCCTAATGCTGGCGCAACAGGAGGAGAAATCGGCTTCCTCCCGAAAGGCTCGCTGGTCCCTGAATATGAAACTGCAGCATTCAAATTAACCAAAGTAGGCCAGATAAGCGGTATTGTAAAAACGCAATTCGGGTATCATATTATCAGGCTCGAAGGGACTAAGCCCCTTTCATATGTGCCTCTTGACGAAGTTAAGGACTTCATTAAACAAAAGATACTCCAGGAAAAACAGTCGGAATTGCTCGAAAAATATATCGACAGTCTGAAGAAGTCTGCCAAAATAACAATAGACGAAGCACTACTGAAAGAAGATAAGGCCGGGGCCCCGGAAAAATCAGACAAACCGGAGAAATCAGACAAACAAGACAAACCAGAGAAACAAGACAAACCAGAAGCTCAGGGGGCGCCGCAACCAAAGAAATGAGCCGTTTTATAGCAGTAATTTTTCTTGTTTTTACTTTTTGCTTTCCGGCTATTTCTTTTTGTGAAGTAGTCGACAGAATAATCGCCATTGTTAATGATGATATTCTGACGTTGAAAGAAGCGGAAAAGTACGTTCAGATCGAGACGCAGGGTAAGTATGTATCGGTAAATGAATACTTCAGAAATATCCAGTTAAGGGAAAAAATCTCTGCCCTCATCGATGGCATCCTTATCAAGCAGCAGGCACGGAAATTAAAGATTGATGTATCTGATAAAGAAGTGGATAGAGTTGTCGAGAATATCAAGAAACAATACCTCATAAACGATGAACAGTTGAAGAGTAAGCTGAAAGAGGAAGGAATAAATTATAAAGATTTTTACGAAGGTATCAGGATGAATACAGTCCGGGGAAGGGTAATGGCACAGGCGATATCCCCTGATGTTATTGTCACAGACAAGATTCTCAAAGAATACTACGACAAACATACTGATGAATTCAGGGATGAAGAGTACAGGCTTCAGCAGATATTCATCTCCAACAGGACAGCAAACGCACAACAAAAGATGCTTACCGCCTACAACCTCCTCAAGGAAGGAACACCCTTTGAGGAGGTTGCGAAGCAGTTTTCCGAGGACCCTTCTGCTTCCCACGGAGGGGACATTGGTTACGTGAAGAAGGGGGAGCTTGTGCCCGGGTTGAAGGAAGCAATTGGTGCGCTTGCGCCGGGCGGATATACGGAGATACTTACCACTCCTTACGGATTTCATGTATTACGGCTGGCCGAGGTGAAAAAAGGAAATACCCTGCCATTCGATGATGTTAAGGGGAAGATCCATGAGCGTATTGTCGTTGTGGAATCGGAAAAAAGGTACAAAGAATACATGGAAAAATTAAAACAATCGGCATATATCGAGGTCAAAATCTGAAAAGAATTGCCATTACCATGGGGGACCCTGCCGGGATTGGCGGAGAAGTTATCCTGAAATCCCTTCCGGAACTGAGCAGAAAAACTATCCCTGTAGTCATTGGTGATAGCCATGTAATGGGCATTGTGGCTAAGCAATTATTCGGCAGCAACGCGCCATTTTTTAATAATTTCAAAGACGGAGGCACAGAAGGCGTTGAATTTATAGACCTCGGATTAATTGAGGAAGTGCAATTCGGGAGAAGCGACCCGAAATATGGCGAAGCCTCTTACAAATATATCATCGAAGCATTAAAGCTCCTTTTTGCCGGAGAGGTTTCGGCAATTGTTACCTGCCCCATCAATAAAAAATCGATCAACTCAGCAGGGATAGAATTTATCGGACACACAGAACTGCTTGCCCATTATAGCGGTGTAAAAGACTATGTAATGATGATGGCAAACAGGAGCATGCGTGTTTCCCTTGTAACTATCCATATTCCGATAAAAGAGGTGCCGCATGCCCTCTCTGTTGAAAAAATAACAAAAACCATCCTGATTACCCACAATTCCCTGAAAACATATTTCGGGCTGGAAAGGCCGCACATCAAAGTGTGCGGACTGAACCCCCATGCAGGCGAAGGGGGCATCATGGGCGATGAAGAGACCATGATACAGGAGGCAATAGGGGTAGCGCAATCACTCAATGTGAACGTAGAAGGCCCGTTTCCGGCTGATACACTGTTTCACAGGGTCGATTGTGATGCCTATATTGCCATGTACCATGATCAGGGACTCATACCGGTAAAGACGGTTGATTTTTACAGAACGGTAAATATAACGCTGGGGCTGCCTTTTGTCAGGACCTCTCCGGGCCATGGAACAGGGTACGACATTGCAGGAAAAGGCATAGCCGACCCATCCAGCCTGTTAGAAGCATATCGGATTGCCGAAAACATGATATTCATAAATCAATTAATTTGATAACGCATATCTAACATAAAATCATTGATTATCAATGCTGTATTGGTTGACGCTACGATGCCGGGTTTTCTAAAATCTTCTTGACAAAAGCGTATCCATACAGTAAAAATTGTAGAATAGATACATTTTTGGATACTGTATACAAAATAGATTTTATAGAAAAACCCTTTTAAAGGGGGTGATATTCAAGATTTTTCGCAATTGGTATGAGAATGAAAAACGCATTAAAACAAAAAAATTAGGGGGTATTTTATGAGTATCAAAAAATTATTTTTAGTGTTTTTTGCTATTGCCTTTTTGTGCAGTGTAAATTTGGTAGTACCTCAGCATTCATACAGTCAGGCAACTATCACGCTCAAGTATGCTAATTTCCCGCCTGCACCCACATTTCCCTGCGTCCAGATGGAAAGATGGAAGACAGAGGTAGAAAAAAGGACAAATGGAAAGGTCAAGGTACAGACCTTCCCGGGTGGAACACTGCTGCCGGCCAAGAATATCTTTGACGGAGTCATATCGGGAATGGCCGATATCGGGAACTTCGCCATGAGCTATCAGCCGGGACGTTTCCCTATCTCGGAAGCTGTCGATCTTCCGGTCGGTTTTGCTAACGCGCGGGTAGCGAGCCTTGTCCTTTTCGATCTTATTGAAAAATACAATGCCAAAGAATTTGAGAAGGTAAAGCTGCTGACACTCTTTACCTGTCCACCTGCAAATTTAATGACGAGTAAACCCGTGAAGGCCTTAAAAGATCTTAAGGGAATGGAAATACGGGTGTCCGGTACCTCCGTGGATGTATTGAAAAACTTAGGCGGCAGCCCCATTGCCATGCCGCAGTCTGATACGCCAGAGGCACTCCAGAAAGGTGTCGTGAAGGGTAATTTTTCTTCCATGGAAGTCCTCAAAGACTTTAACTATGCGGCCTACACGCCCTATGTAACACTTGTAAACCTTCAGGTTGTCTCCTTTGCCGTCGTCATGAATAAAGATAAGTGGAACGCCCTGCCCGCCGACGTGAAGAAGATTTTTGACGATATGAGGCGTGAGCAGGCAGAATGGACCGGTACCTATGTTGATGACCATGTAAAGGAAGCCCTTATCTGGTCAAAGCAGAAGTACAAAGATTTTCAGGTTTTTGAGCTCCCGAAAAGCGACTCCGCAGAGATCCCGAAACTCATGCAACCCATCATCGATGGATATGTAAAGAAAACGAATGCGCTGGGTCTGCCCGGTGATCAGATCGTTAAAGATATCAATTCATTAAAAGCAAAGTACGAAAAAGTCTATAAGTAGCGGGACAATGCAGAAGGTACCTGCGGGTCAGGTACCTTCTGCATTTGCATCAGAATAAACACACCGTGTAAGAAGCTGCCCATGCATGGAGGTAATGATGAAGTATCTTGACACAATTAATGATTTTCTCAACAAGATCCTGATAATCTTAGGCGGCATCGCAGTAATGGCCCTTATGCTGCTTGCTACCGGGAATGTGGTTCTGCGAATATTCAGTATACCTTACAGGGGTGCCTATGAAATCGTATCCTTTCTCGGGGCGGTTGTAATCGCCTTTGCCCTTGGCTTTACCCAGAAGACCAAATCCAACATTGTGGTGGATATTTTAACCGAAAGATTTTCCAAGGAACTCCAAACCGTCATTGATAAAATAGCAGACCTGATCATAATGATCTTTTTCGGGATTGCATGTTGGCAGATATATGTCTGGGGAATAAAGATATGCGAATCCAGGGAAGTCTCGGAGACATTAAAGATTCCCTTCTATCCCTTTGTCTTTGCCGTAGCTATAGGGTTTGCCGTGTTGAGTTTCACGGCATTTGTTGATTTCCTGAAAAAATTGTTCAGAGAGGAGGAGTAGGGATGGACGGCCCAATTGTTGGTGTAATCGGCATTATAATTATGTTCGCAGTTCTGTTCCTGCTCAAGATACCGGCCGGTTTTGTCATGGCC
>JAPLKD010000060.1 GCA_026388245.1 Pseudomonadota bacterium
GCATGGAGGAATCTCAACGTATTCCGTATCCTCCTGTATGTTTCAATGAGCCGGTTTATAATATCCCTGGAAATCTTTATATCATCTCTGTAATCTTCATAGGTAACCCAGAGTCGTAAGATCTCCGCTCCGTATTTCTCGATAATCTCCTCCGGGGCGATAACGTTCCCAAGAGATTTGGACATCTTCCGCCCTGTGCCATCCACAACGAAACCGTGTGTCAGCACAGTTTTATAGGGGGCATGTTGCTCATTGCCCACAGATGTCAAAAGTGAGCTGTGAAACCATCCACGGTGCTGGTCGCTCCCTTCAAGGTACATATCTGCCGGATATTTCAGCTCTCCCCTCTTCTTGCACACAGCAGCCCAGCTCACACCGGAATCAAACCAGACATCAGTAATGTCTTCTTCTTTGATAAACGTCCCATTGCCACAATGGCCACATTTGGTATCTCCGGGCAGAAAAAAGGACGATTCTTTCTCGAACCACACGTCGGCGCCGTATTCCCTGACTGCCTTGATTACATTCTGGAATGTTTCTTTGCTCCAGAATGGCTCCCCGCACTGTTCGCAGTAAAAAATTGTAATAGGAATACCCCACGTTCTCTGGCGTGAAATGCACCAGTCCGGTCTCATAAGAAGCATGTTGTATATGCGGTCTCTTCCCCATGAGGGTATCCATTCCACCTTGTCTATCTCAGCAAGTCCGTTCTGCCTTAATCCGTTTCCGTCAAGGGATATGAACCACTGCTCCGTTGCCCTGAAAATTACCGGCTTCTTGCACCGCCAGCAATGAGGGTAGGAATGCTCGATCTCTTCCTTGTGCAGGAGCCGGCCGAGTTCTTCCAGCTTCTTTATGACATGAGGATTACTGTCGAATACATTCATCCCCTTAAAAAATTCAACTTCATCAATGAATTCGCCCTTGCCATTCACCGGAGAATAGACATCAAGCCCATATTCAAGCCCGGTTTCGTAGTCTTCCTCGCCATGCCCCGGCGCAATATGGACAGACCCTGTTCCCGTATCGTTCGCCACATAATCAGCAAATACTATTACAGAATCCCTCTCCACAAAGGGGTGCCTGAACTTGAGCCCCTTCAGTCTTTCAGGCTCAATCTCTTCTATTACCTTATACTCTTTTATGCCTGCCCGTGCGGTGATGTCTTCGAGCAGGTCTTTCAGCACGATCAATACAGCATCTTCTGTTTCAACGGAGATGTATGTAAAATCAGGGTTTATTGCTATAGCCAGGTTTGCAGGCAGCGTCCAGGGCGTCGTTGTCCATATAAGCATAAAGACCGGTTTTTCCGGATAATGTGGAAATACCTCTTTTCTCTCGCCAATATAAGGGAATTTTACATAAATAGAGTTGGATTTCTTTGTTTCATATTCTATTTCAGCCTCTGCAAGGGCCGTCATGCAACTTACACACCAGTGAACGGGTTTCTTCTTTCTATACACCTCGCCCCTCTCGAAGAACTTTTGCAACTCCTCGATAATGGTCGACTGGTAATCGTAATCCATCGTTATATAAGGATGTTCCCAATCCCCTAAAACCCCGAGCCTTTTAAACTCATTTCTCTGTATATCAATGAAGCCTTCTGCATAAGCCCTGCATTTGTGACGTATCTCCACCTTTGACAGAGAAAGCTTCTTTTCTTTGGTCTGCTTTTCTATCTGATGTTCTATGGGCAATCCATGACAGTCCCAACCGGGCACATAGTTTGACCTGTAACCGGACATGAATTTTGACTTGACAATAATGTCTTTGAGAATCTTGTTCAGCGCTGTGCCGAGATGGATGTTCCCGTTCGCATAGGGAGGACCGTCGTGGAGAATAAAAGAAGGGCTGTCTTTGCTCTTCTGGACAAGCTTCTGATACACCTTATTTTCTTCCCAGAATTTCAGCATCTCCTTTTCCTTAACAGGTAAATTTCCCCTCATGGGGAAAGGTGTTTTTGGCAGATTCAATGTGTCTTTGTAGTCCATAATGTTGGCTATCCTTTTTTTGATTTAAGCTGTTAGCTGTCTTTAAAATTAGCACAAAGGGGCTATCTATTCAAGAAGAATGAGAAAATTAGAAAGTATTTAGCGGGTTTTAAATGCCTATGGTCTTTGCCATGAGCTATCAGCCATCAGCCATGAGCTATACCGGAACACCTTGATTTTACTCTTGTCTTTTCAAACTCTAAAGTGTCTCACTTATATTGGCACAGAGGGTTCACTGTTTACTAACGACTATTCACTGAAGTAACCGTGAACCCTCGACCCCATGCCCCGTAAAAATCACAAAATGCTTGACACTTTTGTTCCTAATGTTATGATACATAACAACATAGAGACTTCAGAAGACAATTCTACCGAGCTTCGGCAGGGGGAGGCAGGCTTGTTTGAAATAAGAGTTTAAGAATAAAGAAGTTTTGTGAAAAATGATCAAGAATTTTTGGCAAAACAGACAAAAAACGAAGGAGGTCCATATGGTTCGGAGTGTTATAATTGCTGTTGTACTTACCCTTGTGTGGGTCACAGTCGGATCGGCTGAAATGAAGGAAGGTTTCTGGGAAATTACGACAAAAACAGAAATGAAAGGAATGCCAGTTCAAATACCTCCTACCACGATGAAGCAATGCATCACCAAAAAAGATGTGGTCCCAAAACCGGAAAAACAGGAAAAGGGTCAGGAATGCAAGATCAAAGACCAGAAAATCAGCGGCGACACTGTAACGTATGCCATGGAGTGTAAGGACAAGGGTGGGAACATCATCGAAATCTCCGGCAAGATGATCTATAAAGGGGACATATTTGACGGCACCACTAATACTACAATGAAGACTAAAGAACAGGGAACTATGCAAATGACGAGCAAAATGTCAGGAAAATATGTAGGCCCCTGTCCAAAATAGTGGTTATATCTAAGATTCATCTGCTTTGTTACGCTGAGGTTCGTGATGCTCTGAATATTTCACCTTATCAGTTCAGCATTGGCCGCTTTCTCTAATGTAAATGGACTGTCATCAACGGCCCGTTGCATACTATACACCAGTATTTCTTTCTGTTGTTTTGTAACCCTTTCTTTTTTTGTGTTCTTTGAACGTCAATAAGGACAGTTTTTTGACCCATTTCTCAGCCTCTTGAGTTTTTGATAGCGTAAACCATTGATAGTGTAGCATTTAGAGGCTATTTTAGACCCCGTTTTTTAGTATTAAGCCTAATAAATCATGCATCGTGAATTATAGATGGACGTTTTCTTTGATGAATTCTATGATTTCCTGTTCTTTTCCCCCATAAAAGTGGTTAGTGGGAATAATTTTCAGGTATTTTTCAACTACAGGAAACTCCTTATAGACCTTTAACAGGGCATCCAAGGGAGAGATATCATCGTGCTCGCCACCGACAAAATATATCTTTTTATTGAATTGCTTCAATTCCGTCGTTTCGTAGAATGCAAAAGGATACGCTACAAGGAACATGGCAGCAATATCGTTAACCTTTACGGCTGCCTTGCTGCATATCCA
>JAPLKD010000236.1 GCA_026388245.1 Pseudomonadota bacterium
CATCTAATCATCTGTCAATAGCGGTGAACTGTGCTTGTCCCGGACGGTTTTTGTCCGGGGAACTGATTATTAGTAGACTTCGTCGTGGGCGCCGATGTCAATGAGGTGAATAGTGTCAGAGGTCAATTTAAAGATGATGCGTAAATCGGGTGTTAATGAACAGGCATATTTTTCTTGCAGATCTCCTTTAAGTTTGTGTGTCTCTAATGATGGGTCGAAGGGATTATTCTGTAACTGTTTCAATACCTTTGTTAATTTTGCATCAATGATTGATGAATTTTTAACAAGCTTTTTTGAGAGCCTTATGAAATGCTTCTCTAAAAAAAGTTTTGGCAAACTATTCTTCCCAATTTCTGATTGCTTCCATTGCTTCTTCTGCGGAGTTAAATACAACAGTGTCGGAATTTTTCTCAATTTCAAGCACCCGCTTTACAAAAGCCCTGTGTTTCTTTTCTTTTTCAACAAGGAAGCTAATGTAATCTCTTATCTCCTGAATCCGCCTTGCAGGAAGTTTTGGAAGCATTTCATGGATATCGGATATTGCAACGTTCTTCATAAAAGTAATAATAACGGATACATTGCGTGGTGTCAATGATTTTAAAAAGAAAGATCACTATTCACTATTCACTATTCACTATTCATACGAACTTGTATCATACAAAAAAGTATGATTAGGATCATGACATGAAATTCTACAATAGGGAACGTGAACTCCAGAGGCTTGCCGGGATAGCAGAACTGGCCGTTGACTCAGCCCACATGCTTGTCGTTACTGGACGACGGCGCATCGGTGCCTGTCCACCAAGACGCTTGCTGTGAAGGTGGGAAACGGCGATGAAGGCAGTGAAAGGTGATTTCTGTTGACAATGTTATATTACGGTCTTATTATGTGTTTTAAGAGGACACTATATGAGTTTAAAGTATGACATAAAGACGAAAACCCTGGGCAGTCAGTCAGCGCATCTGGTCACTACGCTCTACGAAGAGAACAGAGTAATCTTTCGCCTGAAAGACATTCAGAGGATTCTCGATCTGGGTGACGCATCGGCCCGAAATTTTGCCAGGCAGATTACAAACAGGGGCATTGTAACACGGCTCAAACCCGGCCTGTTTATCCTGGTTCCTTTCGAGCTGGGAAAGGAAAAGGAGTATACGGGCAACCCGCTTATCATCGCCCGGGAACTAGCCAACGGCGGGGATTATTACCTCTCCCACGGTACTGCAATGGAAGTCCACGGCATGATCACCCAGCCCAGATTTGTAATTCATATAGCGACCCCGCAAAAACACCATCCCATCCATCTCAGAGGAACGGAATTCCGCTTCATCCCCTGCGAAAGAGGGTTGTTTTTCGGGTTGGCCAATCACTGGGTTACCAGGCAGGAAATGGTTATTGTCAGCGACCTTGAGCGTACCATCATTGACGGCCTCAGACAGCCGGAATATTGCGGCGGCATCACCGAAGTGGCCAAAGGTATCTGGATACGCCGCGAAACCATCCGCATAGACAGTCTGATTAAATATGCGGCAAAGATAAACGTAGGCGCTGTTATTCGCAGACTGGGCTATATTATGGAACTCTATGATCTGGGTGCATCAGACGATCGAAAGATGCTCCTGACTTATCTCACGGACGCGTACATGAAGCTGGATCCTACACTGCCCGCGGAAGGGAAATATATTCGGAAGTGGAGGTTACGATTGAACGTATCTCCCGATGAACTTCTAACTGTGGTGAGGACGTAATGATACCCCGGCGGAATTTGTCACTATTGTCGAACCGCCTTGCCCGGGAAGCCAGCCGCCGGATACCGGAAACGGTCCTGGAGCGGGATTACTGCCTTTCCTGGTTTCTGGTGGGATTATCCAGAACACCTCTCACTGATATTTTGGCTTTCAAGGGAGGCACGGCCATTAAGAAATGCTACATTCCAGATTACCGTTTTTCTGAGGATCTCGATTTTACCCTTCAAAAAGAGACCACCTTTGAGGAGATCAGGGAACAACTTGAGGCTGCTTTCAAATATACTATGCAAGCCTCAGGCATTATGCTGAACATTAGCCGCCTCGACCGCCACCCACACGTAAACAGCCACACCTTCTTCATAGCATACGAAGGTCCCTTAGCCGGCGCTACGGGCAAGGAAGTCAAGGTGGACATTACCGTCAGAGAACAACTCGTCTTTCCTGTTGAGATGAAAACAATTCTGAAAGCATACAAAGAATATGACGATTTGCCGGATAATGCGGTAATAGGCATTTATTCCCTCAACGAGATCGCATCGGAGAAGATCGTCGCCATTCTTGATCCCGCACGAAATGAACCCCGTGATCTTTATGATCTGTGGCACCTCACGACCAACGGCTTCGTGAATCCAGCAGATTTGACAGATGCGGTAGAACAAAAAATGAAATTCCGTGGTAGAGGTTTAGAAGGTGCACGGGACGATCTTAGCCGGAAGGAACCCCGCTTGAAGAAACTCTGGAAAATCCGCCTTGCTCCCCAGATGGTGGACCTTCCTGAATTTGACCTGGTATATCGCAGTGTTCTGCGGGGGCTAAGGCAGGCAGGATTTTAGAGATAAGATAGAATGAGTGAAAGGTGAGGGGCATGATTACAGCGATGGGAAATGATGATTACAGCGATAAAACCCATGACAGGGATCCTTTAACGGGAAAAATTATCGAAGCATGCTATCGTGTTCATAATGAATTAGGTCCAGGGTTTATCGAGCGTATTTATATGAATACTTTGAAGATTGCTTTAGAAGGACTTAAATTGCAGTTTATTACAGAGAAGGAGTTTATCGTCAGATATGAAGAACAGTCTGTAGGAAAATTCAGGGTCGATCTTTTAATAGAAAATCAAGTAATAGTTGAATTGAAAGCAGTAGAAGGTAAGATGCCAAAGATATTTGAAAGCCAGGTAATTTCTTATCTGAAAGCATCTGGTATAAAAGTGGGATTGCTTGTTAATTTTGGCAATAGAAGATGCGAAGTGAGACGGTTAATGATACAGAGAAAAGATGACAGCGATGTAGAGGCAAGATGACAGCGATAATTATTCTATCGCCGACATCGGCGTTTTTATCGCCGTAATCAGTACTTAGGAGGATATCGTGGCTATATCAACAAATAAAGGTTCACCCGACGGACTTGGGAAACGGAAGGAAGAGTCAATTCAATCTGAAAGACTTGCCTTTACCGGCAGAATAGCCGCCAGTATAGCCCATGAGATAAGAAATCCGCTGGGCAACGTGTCCATGTGTGTACAACTGCTTAGGGGCGCCTTTACCGAAGATAGCCCCTGGGCCAAGCATATTGATGTGATTATCAGAAATACAGAGAGGATTAACTTCTTAATCACCGAACTCCTTAACTGTGCCCGGCCACCGAAACTCAATATCCAGCCTCATGATATCCATGAGATTCTGGAAGGTATTCTGGATTTCATAAAGACTAAGACCGGATCGCAACAAATAGAAGTGAGTAAAGGCTTTAACTCACAAATACCGCCAATAAATGTCGATAAGGAACAGATCGGCAGGGCATTCTCAAATGTGATTCTCAATGCCGTTGAGTCTATGCCTGATGGTGGCAAAATGACAATAATTACAGAGATTGAAGAAGATTTTCTTGTCGTGAAGATCCAGGATACAGGGGAAGGGATCCCTGAAGACGATATTATCATGATATTTGACCCTTTTTTCAGCACTAAATCATCGGGGACAGGCCTGGGTCTGTCAACAACATACGGGATTATTGCAAGTCATGACGGGACCATAACTGTAGAAAGCGAGAGGGGAAACGGCACTGTCTTTACAATCTCTTTACCCGTAAGATAGGGATAGGTGGAAAGCCCATGTACGAACTAAAATACGATATCAGAAGAGGAGCGGATACATACAGGTTGATCTATCACTCCAAGCTAAGGAAGTGGATATTAAAAGGCATTATAAAATATGATGAAGCCCTCGTCTGGCGAAGCGGGCTTTCGGGCTGGCGCAAACCTGAAGAACTCGAAGAACTGAAGCCTTATTTTGAACAGTATGAAGAAAAGTATCTAAGAAGTAAAAAGGTGGAGGTAAGGCCGCACCTGTTTTCGAAAAAGCTGATAAAGAATATCCTGATAATAGACGACGAAGGGGACTTGTGCTGGCTCTTGTCTAACATCTTACAGGGCAAAGGGTATCATGTATCAACTGCCAATACCATACGTGAAGGCATGGCCCGCCTCAAGGAGGCGCCCGATTTATTGTTTCTGGACTTGAAACTACCTGACGGGGATGGAATGGATATGCTTCCCAGGATCAGGAGGATAGCCCCGCAGACATTGGTGGTCATAATTTCCGCCTATGGCAGTGAAGAAAGGAAGGGAACGGCAAAAGACGCGGGGGTTTGCGGTTTTCTTGACAAGCCGTTTACTGAGGAAAAGATTTTGGAGACCATAGAACAATTTCAAGAGTAGGAGGATAGGAGACAGGAGGGAAGAGGGAAGAAACGAACCTGCGAGACGGCGTATCGGCGATGAAGACCGTGAATAGTGAATAGCAAAAACAGAAGGTTAGAGGGTTAGAGGGTTTGCTAAACTTCCAATCATCCAAACATCTAATCATCTGTGAAAGGGGAAAAGTGAAAGGGGAAAAGCTGGAGATATCGCTCATGAAAATATTGATCGCTGAAGACGATTTTACGACATGCACAATCCTGGCGGAGGTGCTGAAAAAGCAGGGCCACGAGGTAGTGGTAACGGTGAACGGCGCCGAGGCGTGGGCAGCTCTGCAGCAGCCCGATGCGCCCCGTCTGGCCATTCTCGACTGGATGATGACCGAAATGAACGGCATTGAGGTGTGCCGCCGTGTCTGCACCCTGGAAACCGACGATCCGCCCTACATTATTATACTTACGGCCAAAGGCGAAAAGGCGGATATTATTGCGGGGCTTGAGGCGGGGGCCAATGACTATCTGGCCAAGCCCTTCGACCTGGGCGAGTTTCGCGCACGGGTCAACGTCGGTCGGCGCATGGTTGAACTACAGGCCGCCATGGCCGACAAGGTGCGGCAACTGCGGGAAAGTGAGAAGCGGTATCGCTCCATCTTCGAGAATGCCGTAGAGGGTGTCTTCCAGACTGTCCTTGAAGGATGTTTTGTAGCTGTCAATCCTGCAATGGCACGCATACATGGGTTTACATCCCCGGAAGAGATGATAACGGGTATTACCGATATCGGTAAACAATTATATGTAAATCCTGAGAATCGCGTACAATTAAAGAGACTCCTTGAAGAGTGTGGTGTCGTTGTAAACTATGAGGTAGAGCATTACCGTAAAGACGGCAGTATAATCTGGGTGTCGGTTAATGCACATATTGTGAAGGATGAAGCAGGTAAGATACGTTACTATGAAGGCACAATAGAAGACATCACCTCCCGCAAACTTGCCGAGGAAGAGCTGAAGCAGACCCTGGAGAAGCTGAGAAAATCCTTAGTCGGCACCATACAAGCAATGTCATTAACGGTTGAGACACGGGACCCTTATACAGCAGGTCATCAGAGGAAGGTATCAAACCTTGCAAGAACAATCGCACAGGAGATGGGTCTATCAAAGGATACGGTTGATGCTATCCGCATGGCAGGCATCATCCATGATATCGGAAAAATATCAGTACCCGCTGAAATCCTGAGCAGGCCCGGTAGATTAAAAAATATGGAATTCAGCCTCATCAAAGCCCACTCTCAGACAGGATATGACATATTAAAAGATGTGGGATTGCCCACCTCCCACCGTCCCTACAGACCAGGCTTCGGGATAGACGTGGCACTGGGGGAGATAGAAAAAAACAAAGGTATCCTCTATGATGCTGAGGCAGTGGAGGTGTGTGTGAAATTGTTTCCCATTGAAGGCACTTAAGGAGGTTTGAAATGTGTTCAAAAGGTAAGGAAGTCCACATGGGATTTACAGGCGAGACTTTTCCTCCCGGCGTTCATATGTGCTACATCTACAATGACGAAGCCCAGCGGAAAAAGGTCATCTCCCAGTTTCTTGAAAGCGGTCTGTTGAGCGGAGAGAAAGCATCTTACTTCATGGATGTAATCACAATAGATGAAATGAACGAATACTTTTCCTCCCTTGGTCTGGACAAGCTTCTTAAGGAGTACGAGGGGCACTTCTCTGTGGTAATGGCAAAATCTCCGATACTGTGTATCAGAGAGAATGAGATTACCTTCGGCCCTTCCCAGAGGTTGTCCTCAATTATCAGCGCCACGATAGACTTCGACAAGGGATCAATTATAAAATTTTTGACAATGCCGACTTCTTCACCTTCAGCGATGCTGACTATCGGAAGATTTGTGAGGTCCTTACTCAGTTTCATATTATTCCTCCCTAACTTTGTCACATTATTAATATCCATCAACCGGAACTAAGTCAAC
>JAPLKD010000264.1 GCA_026388245.1 Pseudomonadota bacterium
GAATAAAATTCTTATAAAGAAGTAAAGGGGGAATTTATGAACAAATTGCGAATTGCGAATTGCGAATTGCGAATTGAAGATTTAAACTCAAAACCATGCCCTCGAGCGGCTCTATCGGGGGTCAAAACTCAAAACTCAAAACTGAATTTCAGAGGTTTTACGCTGATCGAATTGATGATTGTTATTGTCATCATCGGCATACTCGCAACGCTGCTTGTACCGAGGATTATGGACAGACCGGAAGAAGCCCGCAGAATAAAGGCAAAGACGGATATCAAGACAATAGAAAGCGCCTTCAAACTCTATAAACTTGACAATGGCAGTTATCCCACAACAGAGCAGGGACTCCAGGCCTTGATTAAAAAACCTGACACCCCGCCTATCCCGAAAAAATGGAAAGAGGGCGGGTACCTGGAAAGCACTAATGTGCCAAAGGATCCATGGGATAATCCGTATTATTACAGTTCGCCTGCCACGGACGGCAAGGACTACGAGATCATCACCTACGGGTCTGATGGAGAACCGGGTGGAACAGGAAAAAATGCGGATATATCAAGCAGGGATATTGACAAAGAATAGCGGTTTTACATTACTCGAGCTAATTCTCATAACCCTTTTAATGTCCATTCTGCTCACCTTTGCCTCGGTGAGGTGGGATGTTTTTTCAAAAAAAGACAAAGACACATTCCTCGAAAGGTTTTCCATTGAAGTTTTGCTTCTTCGGGAGAATGCTGTTTCAGATTATGAACAAAAGGCAATACAGTTTGATGTAACAAAGAACATGGTGAGTATCGGTTATGTTGATCTGATAAAAGGTTTTGTGTCATCAAGGGATATGGAGATACCCGAAGCATATCTCCTTAAAGACGTTATTATCAATGGAGAAAAATTTTCCCTCGGAAAACCTGTCATGAGGTTTTATTCAACCGGCCTTGTTGACAGACTTATAATACACCTTGAAGGCAGGGACGAGGGGTTCTATTCTGTTATCATCAATCCTTTAACGGCAAAAATGATTGGAGAACATGGATATATCGAAGAGATTGTCATCAAAAAAAGGGATGACCCTGCTTGAAATAATGGTGGCGCTGGCAATCGTATCGATTGCGCTTGTCTCCCTTGTCTCCCTTGTATCGACTTCGATGGGACTGGAGGAATATGCGAGAAGGATGACCGAGGCAACCATGATAGCCGACGACAGGATGAAGGAGCTCGAGCGAATGGAACTCCCTGATCCTGGCAAGATAGAGGGGCTAATCGACCGGAACGACCCTTCAGGCTATTTTTTTACACAGACGATCAGCGAAACGATCATTGATGATGTAAGGCTCGTAGAGATAGAAATATTTTGGGACAAGAGAAGACACTCTGTAACACTCACTGCTTACATGCTAAAAAAATAAAAGGTCTCCTATGAGCAATGAGCTCAATGCCGGATTCCAGGATCGGGTATCCAGAATCAAATATCCCCGTGGGAATCTATTTGAGCTGGGCAAGGATTTTGGTTGTTATGTCAACAGCGCTATTAAAATGGACAATTCCTGCGGCGGTTTTTTCAAAAATTATGGTGTAATCTTCCTGTGCCGTAATCTTCCTGATCGCCGTATCGATTTCCAAAAAGATTCTTTGCGTTAACTCCCTGTCCATTTTTAGCGCCTCAGCGTCAAAATCCTCCTTCATCCTCCTTATCTCTTTGATTTCATTGGCTAGTTTTTCTTCAAGCACCCTTCTGTCAGCAGGAGACATGGTATTACCATCTTTTTTGAGCTTCTCGTCAAGCGCTTTTACAAATTCATCCTTGACCTGCAAAGGTTTTTTCTTCAAGTCAATATTTTTCAACAGATCCTGACGGTAGCCAGCGATAGTTTTAGATTCCCTCATGATCTTCTGAATATCGAAAACACCGAGCTTCAGTGCTTGGGCGTATAGGCATGTAGAACCAACAACCATGAAACAGAAAAGGATGGAAACAATTATTATTAATCTTTTCATCAAGGTCCTCCTATGTGGTTTTTGCGTTTTCATACTCATATATTGCGTTTATCAGATTCAAACACATCATTGAACCATGAGCTATTTCTCACCATTTACCACTCTCCACTATTTCTGTCACTCGCCACCACTCCTGCCACTTACCACTCACCACTAATCACTCACCACTTCCCTACTTTGCCACTCCCGCGGCAGTACCGGAAAAGGTTCCGCTTGTTGATATACCGGGCGTTATTGATCCGGCTGCCACACCTTTAAACGTAACAGAGCCGGAATAAGATCCGCCGCTCAAGGTGCCTGCTCCATTGGTAACAGTTGCCAACCATTTATTTACACTTGTATTTGTATTCCATTGCTGAACATTAAAGTTTGCAGAGAGACCGCTACCGGCTAATGCCACAGGAACACCCATAGACGGGGTAGCTGTGTAACTGCCACTCACACCCCCTGTTGCCCATATTTTTGGCACAGCACCGGCAGAATTTGAAAAGAATATTACGTTATTCATTGCAACCGTCATGTTGTTTCCCGAACCGGTTAAGCTTGCATTGCCCACCTCCACGCAGGGCACGTTCAGTTTCTGGAGCTGTGTCCTGCCATCAGCAGTCGCTGCAAGGGCGAGGAATGTATTCGTCTCAATTGATACACCCATGTTTACAGCTTGAAAGGTGGAGAGCGTAGGGTTGAATGTGCCCATCACTTCACCAACAGAGACCCAGGTGACTGGTGTTGTTGGGGTTATGTCTGCCCCGTACCCTATTGTTGTGCCTGCAATTTTGTTGCTTGACCATTTGGTGCCGGTTATTTCCTGACCCATGATTCTCGTAGAGTCTGTAAACTCGAGAAATGCTGACCAGCTATCGCCTACTGGAATGTCGGTATACTTACCGCCCACTCCGGACTGCCACACACCCCAGCTTCCTTCTCCTGCTGAATAGAAAGTTGAACCCTTTCCTTCATATACAAACGGACGGTTGTATTCTTCACCCATCTGGTACCCATTCAGTGTAAAGAATACATTGCCACTGGAGACAAAAGAGTTTGTATATATGTAATCCCTGAGGGATGTATATGGAATAGCTACATTCATCAGATAGACTGGATACATACCGCCTGTGCCTTCCCACATCTCGATATCCTGATATGCTATACCGGTGAAGGTACCCTTTAAGATGCCTGCAGCAGTTGTATCGGCAATATATATGGCGTATATTCTTCCATCTATCGCGCCGTCTATCTCTCTGCCGCCGATGTATCCTGCATAAGCGCCCTTTCCATCGAGGGTTGTATCGGTAGCGTTCTTCACATTATAGCTTACAATGTCAGTGCCGAATATTGAGGGCTTTCCATACCACCACTTGTAATCTCCGAGGAAATTGACGGCTGCCTGGGAGGTTGAAGCTGCTGACCAGAGGTCACCAGCGCCACCCATAATCGCAGAAATCGAACCGTTTTCTGTGAAACCTGACCACGTACCAAGAGTAGGTGTGCCCGGGTATCCTTTCGCAACTGCGAGATCGGTAAAAACACGATCGTCCAATGTGGTATATGTTCCGCTTTGGTATGAGTCCGGGTCAACCACTTTTGTTGTAGTATCGTATGTAAACTCCTCCCACATCTTGATACTGAAAGGACCCGAATCTGGTTCATACCTCCTCTTTGTTGTTGTGTTTATTCCATTATAAAAGGTAATATCTCCAGAATTGGTATCAGTATAGTAGTAATAATGATAGTTTTTTGATCCGCCTGAATAATCACCATAATTTTGCACTGCAAAACGCCGGGCGCTTCCCCCAAAACTGCTGGCGAATTTAAGGTACTCTGTCGTTTTCCACACCCCCCCCATCACTCCCTGCCAGGAATATAAGGTATCGGGGGAAACAATTTCAGGTGTGTAGATGCCTAGAACCCCTGCGTCGCTGATAGTGCCCATTTTTGTCATGGTCATGAACTCGCCTACCGTACCTGTTTCAGAAGACTTTACGACGCCATCAGTGAAAGTGCCGTTGATGGACATGAGCAAGGTTCCCGTATCAGGCTGCCAGGCGGAGGAACTATCCTGGTATTCTCCAAATTGACCCCCGGCTCCGACCCGTGCGCTCCAATTAGTGTATAATGTAGATGATGGCACACCGTAGCCCCCTGTCCATATTGTTGAATTCAAAATACCCCAGTCTTGCCCCTTAATGGAGCGGGTTGCCCCTGAGGTAGTCATGGAAGCAATGATAGAACCCGAAACAGGGGAACCATCACTGGTGAAATGACCTGACATTTCTGACAAGATAGCGCCATATACAATTTTGCTACTTAAATTATCTTTTGTCACTCCCGCAGGGTTATTTTCGAAATTACTATTCATCACCGTTGCAGACAATGTTCCTTCTGCATCCCACATACCAAGGTCTTTATAGAGCGAGCCGGCATATGACCCTCTGAGTACACCTGCTGTATTATTATCCGGTCCGATATAGACACCGCGCATCCCTATCTGGACGCCTCTTACATCGTCTGCGAGGAAGCCACCCATAGTTCCTTCATAGGCACCATTGGTATTGCCATCTTCAACAGACGTGGAGTAGAATTTACCGGATAGCTGGGTAGTGAAAATCGTAGGCTTGGTGTAGTCATTGAGATAGGGTAGATATGAACCAATGATAGTGATTGAGGCGCCGCCCGCATACCATGGGTATCCTGTACTGCCAAGGATGCCGCCAAATGTATCGGATGATCTCTGTTCCAGTACATCGATTGGTGATGCCCACTTCGAATACCTATAGGGTGCAAATGTGGGATCTGTCAAAGGCTTCCAAAAATCATCTGAAGGAGGGCCCTTAACTTGGTCTATATTCCCAATGTCCCATGGTGAGTTCTTTGTTATTTGGTCATTGCTGTTTATCACAAATTGCGTATTATCAGGGAAATAAAAACTTTTTAGGCCTGCATAATGATCTTTTTTATTCCCCATGCCCTTTCCGCCGCTTGCACTTGTGTCCACATACTTATATTCATATTCATAGTAAGTGCCATTCTCATCTTGTTGTTGGTATCCGCCATCGTAATAGGTTCCAGGTAGGGCACGGTACAGTTGCACCTGACCAGGAGTAGGAGTATCAGTTGAAAAGATCGAGCTGAATTTAAGGGGTGTCCCTGTGTAACTGCCTATTGCCTGACCTACCCAGGTATCAGTTGCACCATTAGTGACACCATAGAATTTTCCCTCCATGTCATACAGGCGTAGAGGTGTCAGGGCCTTTCCTGTTACATTGCCCCGTATCTCCCCTGGATCAGTCCAGGTGCCGCTTGCGCTGTCTACGCTTGCGAGCCAGTAGCCATCTTCATTGGACAACCCGCCTTGAGTTGTTCCAAATGTGCCTGTGCCTCCGAGGTTTGCACTCCAGGATGTATTGCCTGTTGGTTTAGAGGTATAGTAATTGGGATTGTCACTATTGCCCAAGGTCAAGTTGAAGATACCAAAAGGCAAGGATTGCGTGGAGGTATACAGGAACGCAGTCTGGCTATAGCCATCATCCTCTCCATAGATGCTTCCGACACCACCACCAAAGGTACCTGACAATCCTCCTGACATAGATACATTATAAATACTAAGGCCAGACGGATCGAGGCCTGTTGCCTGAGGTGTGGGGGTGAGCGTACCACTTATTCTCCACATCCCGGAATCAGTTAAGAAGGGATAGTAAGAACCGGAAATATCGCTCTTCATGATGCCTGCAGTGACATATTGATCTGCATCCGGGGCGCTGATGTATAATGCCCGTAGTGCGCCATCTATACTGCCTACTGTAGTTGTAGTTCCATCTTTCCATATTGCACCTGCAAATCCTGTAATGGTACCTCCATAGCCACCTGAGGTATAACCATCAATATATGTATTCATCAGGTAATGGGGTTTGATAGTGTCTCCAAGTGAATAACTCCCTATGGCGGTAAAGCTCGCAGGGCTTGTCCATGGGGCGGTCGTCCCGCCAAAATAGCCATAGTCCTCCCCTGCGTAGGTAAATACACCAGATTCATTATAATAGAGCGAACCGCCGCCGCTACCCCATAAGCCAAAAAAATTCGCAGGGGTGCCTACATACGTGCCTGCACCAGCCATCCTGAATATAGTATCATCGTACATACCGAGGTACCTCATAGAGTACACACCGAGATATGGTCCAATCCCTGGACCTGCTTCGCTTCCATAATCTATGCCAATAGACTGAAGGAGCGTATCAACGGTGAACTTTTTATTTGTTGTATCGTGGGAGTAGGAGAGGGGACCAAGTGCATATTCATAATCCCCTGCGTATCCCATATAGGGAAGGGATGCCCCTTCAGCAGGTGAATAGGACCCTGTATAGATGTTGCCGATAGCAGCGACCTTCTTTCCTTCATTGGTAATGAGATAAGGCGCTGTTGCCATAAAATAATTTGGGGTGATTTGAATGCCTGAATTACTTATAACAGATGAGCTACCAGTAGGGAAAAACTGAGGTGTGTCAGCCCAACGAATTGCGTATATCAATGCATCAAGCAATGTCTGTCCTTCCCCCGGTGTGAGGGTTATGGCCCCCTGTGAAGCGCTCTTCCCGAATGTTCCGCTCATGGAGAATGCAGTGTCAGTGAGGGTGCCGGGGGCCTCCCCTGTGAGGAAAAATAAGTTTCCTCCCTCCACATAGAGTGCAGATGTGCGGTTTAACCACGAACCCTGCACGCCTGCTAAGGGTCCCAGGAAGGCGCCGTTCTTGTTTGAAGTACCCTCTATGTAACCTTCTAATACTGTAGGTGGAACACCCGTAAAAGCCCCTGAGGCGCTCATTGTGCCCACTCCTGTATCAGGAATATTCCCAGTGAAGGTACCATCAGAACCAAAAAACGACATTGTTCCTGTAAAGTTTGTCCCTATTATTGGTTTCGGTGCCGGTGGTTCCGGTGGTGGCGGTGGTGGAGGCGCTGGTGGCGGCGCTGGTGGCGCCGCAGGCGCTGGTGTAGGCGCAGGCGGTGTAACGACTGCTGCAGCTACATCGAATGTACCGGTAGCCGATGTCCCTCCTTCCTTAGGTTTTTCAATCGTTGTAACTGCGCTCACCTGGATGGCAATTTCGTTGGTTGTTGCCTTCCTTGCCGGGGATGGGGAACCGGTAGCGGTGGTAATGAAGGATATATTGCCGCCTGTGATGGTTACTATTCTCCTCTGGGGATCGCCGGGGTTGAACTGATATCCCATGCCGGCAATAAAGAGGGTTCCTGTTATGCCCCGCACAAAGGAAACAACCATATTGGAGCCCCTGATCCCTGCTACGGCGTTGTTGGTATGGACTTCGAACTTGTTGCCCTCTGCAAAGGCAGAAACCTTCTTGATAAATTCATCACTGGAGATAGCCTGAACCCTCCCGCGGTGGAGCTTGACAACGTTGCTGGTCTTATCGCCTTCAAACATGGCCTCTTGTATCTCGGCCCTGGTGCCCGGGGCAATCTTTAATATGTTGTT
>JAPLKD010000052.1 GCA_026388245.1 Pseudomonadota bacterium
CGAATCTCCCCGCTGAAAGAAAAAGGCAATTTCTCGAAGGCCTCCAAGGCGTAAATTTAGACCTTGTTTTTAAGATACACGAAAATTTCATGCACAAAAAGACCTCACCGGTACATTCCGGCGATATAAGGCCGGCATCGGTGATTTCAACCCCAAAAACAGACGAAGAAAATGCACGCAGGGGAGAGGCAAAACAACTGGGAGAATCATTGATCCGTAAACATGAAATCGCTGTTCTCATTGTTGCCGGCGGTCAGGGGTCAAGACTTGGTTTTGACGGTCCGAAAGGCACCCTTCCTGTATCACCCGTAAAGGGAAAAACCCTCTTCCAGCTCTTCTGTGAATCTGTCAGGGCAGCATCAATACGCTACAATACCGAAATTCCGCTCCTCATCATGACAAGCTATGAAAACCACCATGAGACCGTGAAGTTCTTCAATGAACATACGTTTTTCGGGCTGAACAGGGAAAATGTGCATTTCTTTCAGCAGGGGAGGCTGCCAAGCGTCACCCTTCAAGGAAAGCTGATCCTGAAAGATGAAACCGGTATTTTCGAAAATCCTGATGGCCATGGCGGATCTCTCAAGGCACTCCATGATTCCGGCCTTCTTGCCCGGCTGATAAACCAGGGGATTACAGAACTTTTTTACTGCCAGGTGGACAACCCTCTCGCAACGATTGTAGACCCTCTATTCCTTGGATATCACAGGATGGAGAATGCGGAAATATCCACAAAAGCCGTCAAACGCAGAAACATTGATGAAAAAGTCGGCGTCTGTGTGGCTGTAGGCGGTAAGGTAGCCATTATTGAATACAGTGACATGAAAAAAGAAGATATGTGCGCCCTCGATAAGGATGGTAACATCCTCTACTGGGCTGGCAATACAGCGTTACACATATTGAGCCTCGGATTCATTAAGCGGCTCAATTATCATGGATTCGCCCTTCCTTACCACCGTGCCGTAAAACATATTGACACAGTCGCACATGACAGTAAAAAGGTAAAAGTCACCGGGTGGAAATTTGAAACCTTCGTATTCGACGCCATTTCCTTTGCCGGCAAGGCATGTTTCATGGAGGTACTCCGGGAAGAAGAATTCTCTCCTGTAAAAAACAAGGAAGGTGTTGACTCTGCTGAAACAGCACGCGCAGATATGGTCAATCTTTATAAGGGCTGGCTGGAATCGGCAGGGGTGGCAATTCCGCCTGACATACAGGTCGAGATCAGCCCCCTCTTTGCGTTAAATAAGGAAGAGTTGTCAGCTAAACTTAAAGATAAAAACATCACTATTCGGGGCGACTTATACCTTTGAGCGGGGATTACTCGGTTTCCGTGTCTCGATTGGGGTCGGACCAAGCCCTTTAAAGGCAGTGTTGAGTTGTCCCTCATCAATCGGGATTAAACCGTATAAGTGTTAAGTTTTGAGTTGAAAAAACCCAATAAAATCTGCTTAAAGTGCTGTTTTTGGGGTAATTTGGACGGGGGGACGGACGGGGGGACGTTGTTGATTAGTTGAGGGAAATAGAGGGCAAAGGGCAGAAGACAGAAGACAGAAGACAGAGGATATGAAAGAGGCAAAGGGCAAAGGGCAAAAAGTATATAACTCTCCGCAATCCTCAATCCGATATCCCCACCTGCGCCGCGAGCGTCTTGGCGGACAGGCGCAATCCGCAATCCGATATCCGCAACCCGATATCCGCAATCCCCACCTGAGCCGCGAGTGTCTTGGTGGACAGGCGTACGGTTTAATCCTGCCGAAGGTGGGATAATGGGATGGCAGGAGGTGAAGTCAATTTTCACAATCATAGACCAAGGGAGGTTAGAGCTTCAGGGAGTGTCCGTTCTCTTTCAGCCATCGTTTGTGTGTCCTGAAGTCGGGCATTGCAATCCTTACCGATTCCCAGAATTCCTTCGAATGGTTCTTCACTTTGATATGAATGAGTTCATGGATAATAATGTAATCAATCACAACAAGCGGGACCATCACAAGCCTCCAGGTAAACGAGAGGTGGTTTTTTGGTGAGCAGGAACCGTAACGGGAGAATGCACTCGTTATCTTGATGCCCTCCGGGAAAAGGCTGAGTTGCCTGCTGTAATAGGCAACCCTCTCCGTAAATAATTCTTTCGCCCTCTTTTTATACCAATTTACAAAGATTTCCTTTGCTTCACCTGCCCTCTTTTCATCAAATAAAAATTTCCCGTACGACAGAATAAGGGCATCTCTCCTCCCGTTCATATCGCACAATTCCAGGGGATATCCCTCACCCAGATAGAGGAACCTTTCACCGGAGATAAACTGTTTTTGCTGAGCTGTCTCACTCCGCAACCGCCCTTCCCGCTCCATCAAAATTTTTTTAACCCATGGGGTTTTATCTTTGAAAAAGGCGTCTATCTCTCTTTGCGGAGTTTTATAAGGTACATGGATCTCAACTGCCCCATCCACCTTAATCCGGATGGTCATGGTTCTCTTTCTCTTTTTATTCCGTATTAATCGGTAATCCATATTCAAACCGTTGCGAATTTCTAAATTCTAAATTCTTAAATCTTCATTCATAATTCATAATTTGTCTCTGCAGCTATATCTCCAACTCTTCCCCTTTATGCGGGACATATGTCTCAAGGGCAAGCTTTTCCTGAACAATCTTCTCAAATTCAAGGCAGACAGATTCCTCACCGTGGACTATAAATACCTTCGGTTTATTCGTAAATGTGCCAAGCCATTCAAGCAATTCCTTCTGGTCGGCATGTGCTGAAAATCCGCCGATGGTGTAAACCTTCGCCCGTATAGCCATTTCCTCACCGAGAATACGCGCGCTCTTTGCACCATCTACAATATGCCGTCCCAAGGTTCCCTTCGCCTGAAAACCTGAAAAGATAATACTGCTTTCCGGTCTCCATATATTGTGTTTGAAATGATGTTGTATCCGTCCTCCATCACACATCCCGCTTCCCGCAATGATGATTGCCCCCGACTTTATCTTATTTACTTTCTGTGATTCTTCAACTGTCGTTGTAAAGTGGAGCTTCATCCCTTCACTGCTCCTGAATTTGAATACCGTCACTGCCTCGGCGTCAAAATACTCCGGATGTGCCATATAGATTTTTGTTGCCTTATCGGCAAGGGGACTATCCACATAAACGTCAAGGTCATGGAATCTCCCCTGCTTTACAAGCTTATTCAATATGTAGAGGATGTCCTGTGTTCTCCCGATAGCAAAGGCAGGTATAAGGACATTGCCTCCCCTCTTAAAGGTTGTCTTAATGGCCTGCACCATTTCCTCGATGCTCTCCTCCACGCCCTTATGTAACCTGTTGCCATAGGTAGACTCCACAAGCACATAGTCAGCCTCTTCTATATGCTGCGGGTCATTAATAATGGGGTTGTCGTTTTTACCGATATCGCCTGAAAAAACAATCTTTTTCTCCTTGCCGCCGCTACCATACCAAACCTCCAGCGAACCGGAGCCAAGGATATGGCCTGCATCTACAAATCTGTATCTAACGCCCTCGCCCAGTTGTCCTATCTCCCCGTAATTCGCTTTTTTGATAAAAGGGGTGACCTTTTTCGCATCTTCTTCGTTGTAGAGAGGCTCAAATACCTGGTCTTTTCCAGTCCTGAAGGATTTTTTCGTCAGCCACTCTGCATCTTTTTCCTGAATATGTGCAGAATCGAGGAGCATGATTTCAATAAGTTCAGCAGTGCCGGCAGTGGTTATTATCTTTCCTTTAAACCCATCTGCAACGAGCTTCGGCAATAAACCCGAATGGTCAAGATGCGCATGGGTGAGGAGTAGATAATCTATCTGCCCGGGGTCAAATTGAAAAGGAATCCTGTTTACCTCATCAGAATTCCGCCCCTGATACATCCCGCAATCCACCAGCATCTGAAAACCATCCGCCAACATATGGTAACAAGAACCCGTTACTGTCCTTGCCGCTCCTAAAAATCTGATTTTCATTATCTCACTCCTTTTCTTAATTTTGTCACTGCTGCAAGTTCTTCGGATATTCTTACTGCTGTAGCCATAAGCGTGGGTGAATGCATTATTTTCACGCAACGCGTGTATATACCAGTGCCACGGGCTTGCCCGTGGGAATCTACGGGCGATGTCATTTCTTTAAAAGGTTGCTGTGTGTACCGGTCTGCGAGACTTTCTTCATTTCTTCCAGTTGTCGAACATCGCCTCCAACGACTCAAATTCCTGAACATCTTCACCGCTACGGCTCTTCTCCAAGGTCGAAGCCGTAAGCTTGTTCGGAATTGCAATCGGAAAAGGCAACCCGCCACGGAGTGATATTTGCTTGTAAAAGATGCGGATGGCCTCCGTTTTTCTCGTTTTCGTCCAACGCAAAGCTAACCGGCGCGCAGTTTTTTGGCGCGTCCGGTTGAGCGATTTGTTATGCGGGTAGTTTTATGCGCAATCTCGATTAGCGCAAGCAGGGCACTATTCACGGCTTCTTCGTTTGGGAAGGCATCAGCAACTTTCGGTTTAAGAACAACAATATTTGATGACTCACGCACACGTTTAGCATATTTGCCACGTACCAACCCCTCAGGGAAGTCCGACCGTTTGTACTCGGCACGTAATTCGTCTTTGTCCGTTCGACTAACCTTCTTCATAAATTTTTCGCTCTCCTTTGCTCGCTACACGAGCACTTATGATTCGAATAGTCTCACCTTCATCAGTGTAAGCTACCACTAACAACCGACCTCGCTCTGAGGCGCCGAAGGTAACGTATCTATCCTCAGTGATTGAATGGTCTGGATCAGCGCCCGTTGCGGACATCAAGTCACTCAGAGCCGTTGCGGCTTCCTAGAATGTGACTTTGTGCTTTCGCAAATTTGTCTTGGCTTTCTTCAGATCCCATTCAAATTTCATGCTTTTTATTATACCATGCTTTTATTGAACATAATAGATGCATAACAAACTATTCACCATTCACTGCCTTTCCCCCCATCCCCTATCTTCGTAACTTCGCAACTTCGGTCTTTCCCCTTCAGCTTCGTACGCAGGCTCCTGTCCGCCAGAACTGAGGGACAGGCGGGAAAGCCTGCGGCTACCTGACTTCTGTCTTCTGACTTCTGTCTTCCACCCCAAGCTGTGCCCTGCAGTAGTCTCTGAAGTTATTGACGCCGATGAAGAATTCACGCATCATAAGGACCCAATAATATTGTCCCTTTTTAGTGAGTATCAGGAGATTGCCATGTTTTTTCAGGCCGCCAGTGAGTCTGAAAAATAAAATTTCAGGCCACAAGTACCTGTATATATTGACACTATGCTTTGCACTAAGCTGTTCAATGTCGAGACTCAAGCCAAAAAGCTTCATTAAAAGATCATAACAAAGCCTCTCCTTCATGGAAAATGCCTTTTTTGCAGCCACCGGCAACAGCCCTTCATTAATTCTCTCGATATATGCCCTGATATCAAATGTATTAGCATATGCACTCCCGCCGAGGTATCCGATGGAACCGCTTCCGAGACCTGCATATTCCTCATAATTTACAACATATTCGTCTATCATGGCGTTGTTCCGTGAAAAGCACCATGCAGTAGATGTCTTATATTGTGGGGAAAGCATCTCTGTTATCTTTTGGTAAAAATCCTTCCCCCTGTCGTAATCCACGATTCCAAGCTTATTATTCA
>JAPLKD010000101.1 GCA_026388245.1 Pseudomonadota bacterium
AATATCGTCCAGAACGCCGGTATATTATCCACAAAGTAATGGCCGTGTTTCCCAAGATGGATAAGGATGTCGAATACCACAAGGACAATAAGGTAGACAATCAGCACATTTTTCAGTGTCTTCATGTTATTTCGTAAAAGCTCAATATATTTCAATACGTTCATACTAAAACTCCATAACGGTGTTGTTCCTGATGTTATTATAAATTAGATTCGCAATTCGAGATTCGCAATTCGAAATTTGTTTTTTCACGGCAGCATCCTTCCTACAAGGCCGACAAAAAACTCAGGGAACAACCCCAGTGCAACAGATATGCTTGCAGCAATAACTATAGGCACAACCATTGTAGCAGGCGCCTCCTTAATATCGCTTCTGCTCCATCCGGAATACCACTTTGATACAAATCCCGCTACAGGGGGAACCCCGATCATACTCAGGGATGCTATGGCAAATGCGCCCATAGTAAAGGGCATGGCATAGCCTATGCCTGCCATATCGCTTATCTTTCTTTTGCTCGTTGCCACAAATATGGCGCCTGCGCAGAAAAAGAGTGTGATCTTGCTGAAACCGTGATTAGCAATGTGGATAATACCGCCCGTGATGCCCGAAACATCGAGGAGGGCAACACCAAGTACGATATACGAGAGCTGACTGACAGTAGAATATGCAAGCCGTGCCTTGAGATCATCCTTTGTGAGGGCAATTACAGAAGCGGCAAGAATGGTAAATGAGACAAAATAAGCGGTATATAAACCAAGATGCGAGCTTTGGAGCAATTCCACGCCGAAAACAGAAAGCATTACCCTTGATATACAGAACACCCCTGCCTTTACAACGGCAACGGCATGGAGCAAAGCGCTGACAGGCGTAGGGGCTACCATGGCCGAAGGGAGCCAGTTATGGAGCGGCATAATGGCAGCCTTGGCAAAACCGAAGATAAAGAGCCCATACGCAATGGCAACCCAGAGGCAATCAGTTTCCTTTCTAAAAATGCCCGAAACGATATTATCGGCAAAGTCGAGTGTCCCTGCAAGAACATAGGTAAGGATCATGGCAGGCAGCAACAGTCCCTTTGATGTGCCCATCAGGTAGATGATGTATTTCTTGGCGCCTGCATAGCCTTCCTCGTCCTGATGGTGCGCAACCAGAGGATAGGTAAATATTGTAATGATTTCGTAGAACATATAGAGCGAAAAAAGGCTGCCAGAGAAGGAAACACCCTGGGCGCCCAGTATGGCAATAGCAAAACAGGTATAATACCTTGTTTGCGCATGTTCATTCAGAGACCGCATATAGCCGATATTGTAAAAAGTTGCAAATATCCATAAAAAGGAGGATATGATACCAAAAACAAGTGAGAGGCCATCCACCCTGAAGTTCAGAGAAATACCCGGTGCGATGGTGGATAATGTGTAAATAATTTTCTGGCCGCACCATATGTCCGGCACCATGCTTGCCACAGAGATAAATGTTAGAACAGAACCGGCAATAGACCAGAACTCCCTCAGATTCGGCCTCTTTCTCGACAGAAAGATAAGAATAGTGGTAATCAAAACAATCAGGATGGGGATGAGGGGTCTTGCGCTCTCGATATTCATATGCTAATCCTTCATCTCCTTTATCTTCTGGCCTTCAATGTGTCTGAATTTCCTGAAGATCAGGATAATGATGCCCAGTGCAATGGCTGCCTCGGCAGCGGCAATGCCCATGATAAAAAGTGCAAAAGATAAACCGTACGCATTATCAGGAGACACGAATCTGTTGAAGGCAACAAAGTTGAGACCCGCCCCGTTCATGATCAGTTCAACCGATATGAGCATTCCGATAAGACTCCTTCTGTAGAGAAGACCCAGGATACCGCAGCAGAGTAAAAAAAGGGCAACGAAGAGATAGATATAAAGGTTGTTGTATATAAAGGTTGCCGTCATTCTTCTCCCTTCGAAAGGAGCGCAAGCATGATGGCTCCGATGATGCTTACAATAATGAGCAGGGAAATAAGCTCAAAAGGAAAGGTCAGCTTATCAAAAAGTGCCCTTCCAATCTCTTTTGTCGTAACAGTAAATTCCTTTGCCTTTGTATTCATCCACGACGCATGCATAATGACCTTAAAAAAGACGAGGAAAGAAAATACAGAGACAACAAGGGAGGCAATGAATTTTGTAATTGTGGTCCATTCCTTCGGGTTTTTATAAAGGGGACCGGCCAGCATAATTGCGAAGGCGATGAGGATCGATATGGCTCCCACATAAATCAGGATCTGCATCATTGCCAGAAACGGGGCATTAAGGTAGACATAAATGCCTGCAATCCCGAACATGGTTGTAACGAGTCCAATCATGGCATATATGATGGAACCTGAAAGAACAGTTACTAATGCACCGATCATCGTCACAAAAATAATGATGAGAAATATTATATCAGCAAATTGCATTATGCCTTTTTCCTCTTCTCATATTCTTTCACAAGGTCAAAATGGAAATCTTCCCGATGGTATCCCACAAGATTATAGTCCGCCGAAAAGGCAAGGGCATCCACAGGGCATGTCTCAACACATATCCCGCATTGGCTGCAAGTGGTAAAATCGAGAATGTACTCTGTGGCGGTCTTTTTTTTCTCGCCCTCCATTTTCTCGCCTGAGACCCGCTTTATTGATTTTGATGGGCAATTCCTTTCACACATACCGCAGACAATGCACTTTGTCCTTTCCGGTTTCTCATCATCGGCCACAAGTTTTGTATGGCCCCTGAAGCGGGGCGTAATATTTATTGTCTGTCTCGGATACTGGACTGTAACAACAGGGCTAAAGAAGGCTTTGATGGTCACACCCATACCGACGATTAGAGAGACAGCGCCTTCGATAATATCTGTAACAGAGGTCATAGGTTTTCAATACCTCCGGCATTGAAAAAGTTTTGAGTTCGGAACTTTAGGACCGTGAACAGTGACACCCGCAAGCGGGTACCAGGAACCGTGAACAAACTTTATCATAGCTTAAGCATTCCTCCTGTAATAATTAGATTTACAAGAGAAGCGGGTATGAGCACCTTCCAGGAGAAATTTAACAACTGGTCAAACCTGACCCTGGGAAATGTCCACCTCATCCATAGTATGACGAAAACAAGAAAATATGTCTTAATAAAAAACCAGACAATACCTGGCAGAATTGGCCCCTGGTACCCGCCAAGAAAAAACGTGGTTGCTATGGCACTCACAATAAAGATATTCGTATATTCTGCAAGGAAAAAGAGGGCAAACCTCATACCGGAATATTCGGTATGATATCCTGCAACAAGTTCGCTTTCAGCCTCCGGTAAGTCAAAGGGCGTCCTGTTCGTCTCTGCCACACTTGCAATGAAAAATACGATGAAAGCAAAAGGCTGTAATATGACAAACCATAAACCTCTTTGTGCCTCTACGATGTCTTTGAGAGAAAGTGAATTTACCATAAAAACAACCGCAAGAAGTGAAAGGAGCAATGGGATCTCATAGGCAATGTTCTGGGCAACACTCCGTATGGCACCGATAAGGGAGTACTTGTTGTTTGACCCCCACCCTGCGATCAGTATGGAAAGCACTGAAAGGGAAGAAAAGGCAAGGATGACAAGAATTCCAACATTGATATCCTTCACCTGGAGATATGAACCAAAGGGAATCACGACAAAAGATACAAGTACAGGGACAAATATCAAGGTCGGGGCAAGATAGAATAGAGGGCGCTCCACGTTTACCGGTGTAATAAGTTCCTTTCCGAGGAGCTTGATACTATCTGCAATAGGTTGAATGAGGCCGAATGGACCCACTTCTTTGGCAGCAATCCTTCGCTGCATATGTCCTGCAACCTTCCGCTCAGCCCATGTAAGTATAAGGGCATTAATTACCACAAGAACCATGACCCCGATAAGCCCAATGATTGCCCTTGTCGTCTCCTTCCCGATGATACTTATTATATTGTTTAATTCATTCATATTTGTCTATGCTTTATATTTATTTTACTTCCTCTTCCCAGCTTCTCACCTTCCTACCTTCCTAATCTTCCCACCTTCCTATCTTCTTAAAATTCATAATTCATAATTCTAAATTCTAAATTGCCTTTCTACCTGTCTATCTCCGGTATAACAAGATCAAAACTTCCCATAGTTGCGATGGCATCTGCAAGAAGCGTCCTTTGTGCAAGGGCGGGGAATGTCATCAGGTTCGAGAATGAAGGCACCCTCCATCTCATCCTGTACGGCTTGTCACTCTCATCGCTCACAATATAGACGCCGGTCTCGCCCCGCGTTGATTCTACGGCATGGTAAACATCGCCTTTGGGCGGTTTCAGCTTCTTCGGCACCTTCTCGGCATTAATTGGTCCTGAGGGAAGCTTCTCGATAGCCTTTTCAACGATGTTAAGGCTTATCTCCATCTCTTTCATCCGCACCATGTATCGATCCATATTGTCGCCGGTTTTGCCGGTTGGAATCTCAAAGTCAATCTTATCATATGCCGCATAGGGTTCGACCTTCCTTATGTCGAAGGGCATGCCGGTACTCCTGATGATCGGCCCGGAACATCCGTATTTTGGCACCTCGCTTTGTTCGAGAATACCTATGCCCCTGACCCTGTTTATAAATATCACGTTCTTGGTGATAAGTTTCTCATACATCCCTAATCGTTCATGCATACGTTTAATGAACTTCTTTGTCATATCTATAAATGTGTCGTCAATATCATTATAGAGTCCACCGAAACGAAAGTAACAGTAGGTAAGTCTCGATCCGGTTGCACTCTCCAGTATATCAAGTATGTTTTCCCTGTCGTCAAAGGCATATAAGAAGGGTGTTAATCCACCGAGGTCGCCAAGAAATGCACCTATCCAGAGGAGGTGGCTTGAAATCCTGTTCAACTCACAGGTGATGGTTCTTATGTACTGAGCCCGCTCCGGGACTTCGATACCGCAGAGTTTTTCCACAGCCGCCACATGTGCAAGGTTAAAAAGTAGTGCTCCCGGATAATCCATCCTTGCCGGATTGGGGAGAAACTGCTGATAGCTCCTGTTCTCCGCCATCTTTTCATGCATCCTGTGGAGATAACCCAGTACAGGCTCTGCGCTGAGAATGTATTCGCCGTCCATTTTGAGGACAACCCGCAAAACCCCGTGCGTGCTCGGGTGTTGTGGGCCCAGATTTATAAAAAACGCATCTTCCTCTTCTTCGGGCTTGAAAGAATCGAGCAGTTTCTTATCATCGTCGGTTACGGGCACCCGGTTTTTACGGAGGGGATAACAGTCGATCCCATTATGGAGGAAGAGATATGTCAGTTTCTGATGACCTTCAAAATAGACACCGAAAAACTCATGTATCTCCCGTTCATACCAGTGAGCCATTGTATAGATATGGGAGATTGTCGGCGCCACAGGCTTGTCAGGTTCAACCTTCAGCGTTACCTTGACCCTGCACAATTCCTTGAAATTATTAAATAAATAGACGAGTTCAAGATATTCCGCATAATCGACACAGCATAAGTCTGCAAGGTAGAACCCCTTGTCAGCGAAGAACTCGACAACGCCGATGAGGCTCCCTTTCTGTGCCTCTATGGCGAGATGATAACCTCTTTCAGCATATGAAATTTCAGATGCATCGACACCTTTCAGGGTGTTTTTAATGTCTTCGAGGGTCTTCTTTACCATTTTTGTTCCACTGTGGGAAAGCGTCGCGTTCCCGTGATTTTTTCTTCAAGTTTCATAAGCCCCTCAAGGAGTCCCTCAGGCCTTGGCGGACATCCGGGGATATATACATCAACGGGTACCAGGAGATCAACCCCTTCCACTACATTGTATTGTCCTTCAAAGGCAAAGGGGCCTCCCGATATGGCACAATTACCCATAGCTATTACCCATTTAGGTGAAGGCATCTGTTCATAGAGTGTCACCAGTGTGGGTGCCATCTTTTTTGTCACCGTTCCTGATACGATCATCAGATCGGACTGTCTCGGTGACGCCCTGAAAATCCCCGCACCAAAGCGGTCGATATCAAAACGCGCCATTGCCGTTGACATCATCTCAATGGCACAGCAGGCAAGCCCGAAGGTCATAGGCCACAGTGAATTGGCTCTCGCCAGATTGAGAATCTTTTCAACTACGGCAAATTTTATTATGGGATCTTTCGTTTCCAGGTGAAAACCCCCTTTCCCCATGCATATATGATAGCAAGTACAAGTATGAAAACAAATACGAGAAGCGAATAAAACTCATATATCCTGCCTCCCTTTGTATAGCTTAAGGCAACAGGAAACAGATAAAGTATATCCACATCAAAGGCAATAAATATAAGGGCATATATATAGTATGAAACGCTATACCTGATCCACGCTCCGCCAAATGGTTCAATACCGCATTCATAAGTGGCATTAGTTTTGCTTCCCCTTGAACGGGGCGACAATAGATAGGCCATAACGATGGGTGCCAGCGTAAATGCAACCGCTACAACCAAAAAAATCAGGACATAATAAAAATCTTCAAGTGTGTTCATCGTAATGAGTAATACATATTCTACATTTGACTAATACTTGTCAATATAAAAAAGCATAGATTGTTCTATTTTTCACTAATAACGCTGATATATGTGTAATTCTTGAGTTTTTTAAGAAATATCTCCTGCTTCTCATTGGGGACATTGATGCTATATACCCCTTTCGGCAGTCTGTATTTTCTAATATGGAGGTTGTAGTCTCTGAATATCTTATAAGGCACATCCATGCATTTGGCGAGTATTGAAGTGTGGATTTCCCTGTCCGTTTCCAGCAAAACTTCGTGGATAAGAATGGGTTTGTATAAATCCTTTCCGCTCAGATTCAGCCCATATCTTTCTTTGTTTAATACAATCTCTTTAAGAGATAAGATTCTGAATATGTATCTTTCCGTCTCTTCCGGAAGGTAAAGCTCAAAAAAATCTCTTGTTCCCTGATTTTCGATGGCTTCCCTCAGTCTTCCTGCCCCTGCATTGTAAGCTGCCATAGCAATCAACCAGTCGCCAAACTCCCCGTGAAGCCTTTTCAGATGGGTCAAAGCTGATTTTGTTGCCTTCTTCATATTGTACCGCTCATCGATGTTGTCGTTTATATATAAGCCTTCCCGTTTCCCTGTCTCCTTCATAAACTGCCACATACCTGCCGCATTTGCCTTGGAGAGCGACCTTGGATTTAAATAGCTTTCTGTAATAACCA
This sequence comes from Pseudomonadota bacterium, assembly GCA_026388245.1. Lineage (GTDB taxonomy): Bacteria > Desulfobacterota > Syntrophorhabdia > Syntrophorhabdales > Syntrophorhabdaceae > MWEV01. The sequence goes on from JAPLKD010000101.1 coordinate 7,204, forward strand.
GGTATACAAGATCCGACGGGAGACCCATCTTCTGTGCTTCTTCGTTTATCATGTTTGAATATTTAAAATACCTCTTAATGATGATCGTCAACAATCCTTTATTCTCGAGGAATTGAAAGAATTCCCGTTCGAATCTTTCCCTTATGTCATCCCTGAACAGGGGTATTTTCTTGTCACAGAGCACAAGTGCATCGGGTAAACCATCCAAGTTATAAATCTCAATTTCTCTTTTAAGTCTGGTCACTTCCGCTTCCAGATCCGAAACCCTTTTCTCTAAAGGCACACTCTTTTTTTGAGTCACCTGAGCTTCTGCCGGCAAAGCAAAGATAAAGAGCAACGTTACAATTATCAGGTACTTAAAGAAGTTGAGTGGTTGAGTGGTTGAGTGGTTGAGTGGTTTTAAACTCCTTGAACCCCGATCTTCTGACCCCCTGACCCCCTGGCCCCCTGGCCCCTTGACCCCTGAACTTCTCATACCCCTTCCTTCACCATCCGGCTCACCATAGCTACCCTGTTATTCATACGGTTCATGAGATTTTTTATGTCTATTTGCATTGAGCTGAGATTTTCGTACCTCTTCTTGTATATTAATTCGAGTTCCTTTTTCCAGTGCTCAACAATCTCGGCTTCCCTCTTATCCATCTCAATGTCAAACTTCTTTTTTAAATCTCTGACAACCTTTTCATTGATCTCCATATGACTTCTCCTTCTCTTTCACGATATGCCTGTATATTATTATAAGAACCATAACGCCAATGAGTACGGCCGGAATGATGTATTCTTCGTACTTTTTGATATCACTTACAAATACGTACACAACCTTTCCAAAAACATACCCTATTACAGATACCAGAATACTCCACAGGGCCGAGTTTACCATATTAAACAAGAGAAATTTGCTCAATTTGATATTCGTGCAACCCAGCAACAAGAGGACTATTGCCCTTATACCTACAAGAAATCTGATAATAAATATGATAAAATTTCCATACTTTTTGATGATTTTGTTTGCCAGAGGGACCTTGCTCCTTAAAAATTCATACTTTTCTATAATATTTTTCCCGAATATCCTTCCAATTGAAAAGAAAGTGCAATCACCGGCAAAAGTCCCCAGAAAAGCCCACAACATTACCTTTTCAATGTTCATATACCCCAGTTTAGAAAAAATCCCACCCAGGAGAACCGTTGTTTCACCTTCCAGGAAGGTACCGACAAAAATTCCTATGTATCCGTATTTGGCTATATAAGCTTCCATAATATTTAAATTTAAATAAATATAAATAAATTGAGGGATTCAGGGATTCAGGTATTAAATTCCTCAATTCCTCAATTCCTCAATTCAAAATTCCTCAATTCTATATACATTAATGCCCCATGGTCAATAAACATTTTTCCTCCTCTTCTCTCCTATCTTCATAATGATGATGCTTATTTCATACAGAATATAAGTCGGGACAGCAAGGAGCATCATATTATACACATCCGGTGTGGGGGTTATGATCGCTGATGCAATGGTGATAAACAGTATTGCAAACCTCCTCGTTTTTGTCAGAGTCCTTACTTTTACAATGCCCATTTTATTGAGGGCAATGAGGATAACGGGCACTTCAAAGGTTATGCCAAAGGCAAAAATCATGGCCGAAGAGAACTTTATAAACTTTTCAACGGATATCATCGCCTTCAGGACATCCCCCTCATAACCAAGGAGGAATGTTACGCCTGATCGTAACACTATGAAATAGCAGAAAAGGCTCCCCGTATAAAAAAGTACTATCGAGAAAACAACAAAAAGCCACCCCTCTGATGCTTTTAGCTTAACAAAACCTTTAAATTCGTGCCACGTGAGAATAATCAGTACAGGCAGTGAAAAGAAGACGCCCCCATAGATCGCAAGCTCAACAGATGAAAAGAAGACCTCCGGAAAGGTAAAATAATAAACCTTTATATGAACGGTCTTCAAAAGCAGGTTTAAAATGCCCTTAAAGAACATAAAGCAGACTATGCTGGAAAATGCGACAACGATCAACCCTTTAAGGGAAAATCTTTTCAGACTTGTCAGAATGTGGAGGATTTTTTCTCTTTCCATTCAAACTCAACCCTTAACGTACCGAGAGAAACGACGTATTTAATGGCATCATCAATAGGCATATCCAGAAATATTACCTCTCCTTCAGGTATCATAATGAGGTAACCCGATGTGGGATTGGGCGTTGTAGGAATAAAAACAGAACAAAATATGCCCTTTTCGCTGTTCTGCATGCGGTTTGTGATGAACCCTATGGCATAGCGTCCTTTAAAGGGAAATTCCACAAGGACAACCTCTTTGAAAGACTTCATCTTATCCGATGAAAAGGCATCCATCATGTCTTTAACGGAACTGTATATACCTTTTACAAAAGGAATCTTCTTCAACATCTTCTCGCCAAATAAAAGAAGCCTTTTCCCGATAAAGTTCGATGCCACTACACCCGTCAAGTAAGTAATAATGATGAACAGGATGAGACCTGCTCCGGGGATATAAAGCTCTTTTCCGGTTATATTCGAAGTTATGTTTTTCATGATCGGCGAAATGGCCGTATCAGCAAAGGATACAACAATATAGATTATATATATTGTCACCAGGATAGGAATGAGGACAAAGAGGCCTGTAAAAAATGTCTTTTTTATCTGTGTTATCATGGCAGGATGTGCCTAATAGTATAATTGAAGGGGAGTAAAGTCAAACATTTTACAGAAATACAAATCAGGCCCAAGTATTCTGTGCATGGAAAAACATCCTCACATCCTCGCACAATTTTTCAGGCAACATAACGCTTATCGGCTCGGAAAGAAGGGCCTGGAAAAAGTTCAGGTCAGGGGCAAAGTCCCTCATATTAAGGAACGTCCTCGGTATTATCCTGAAATGGCATGAAAAGTATTTCTGGCTCTCAGGTCCAAAAAAGAGTGATGCATTAAAACTGAAAATCCCCGTTGATCGATAGTACTTAAAAATCCTCAGCACTCCGGATACAAGCTCATTTATATGCACATCCGTGAAATCATCGAGGGCAAAAACATCAGGAAAAATACACATAATCTCGCCGAGTATTCCAAGTGATACAAATGACGCTATCCAGTGAGAGTCGCCTATCCGGCCGATATAACGCTTATCTTCCGTTTGTTCTTCCTTTATAAGCTCTGACCAGTAGTTTAACGCATGCGTTTCATGGAATTGCCTCGAAGCATTAATCTCATCCATAAACTGGTTTCCAGGATATTCTGTTGCAAAGTACTGCTGATGAGGGTGAACCAGTCCTCCACCTGAAGGAGGCATATAATTCCAGCTCATCACGTGATAAGGGAGCCCCGGATTGATCGATTTTATCCTCCTCAAAAAGTCGATACCAAGGGTAAACGCATCAACCAACCTTCTTTCATCTAACCGTTCCAGCGGAACTACATGGTCATCGGTCATTATCATTATCCCGCTATACATATCATAGGGAAACAGATTCGGTATAAGGGTTGCCTCGTTTCTTGTCACCCTTCCTTCAGGCAAAATTTCTTTTAAAAATTTCGGGGTAGTTTTTTCCCGGTTTTCTTTACAAAAGGGGCAAAACCCTTTTACCTCAGGTTTCAAATAGTCTTCCAGCGGAAGTTTTTGCTGCCTCACAGCGCCAAAGTGCGAAAAATGCCCTGTCCTTCCGGTCAGAGGGTCAACACGAACCTGAAACTTCTCGGTAACCGGTGTAAAACCCTTTCCGGGGTGTAGAAAGGTACTTGCGGACTCAAAAATATGAAAACGGATCTTTGACGACATGGCCACCTCTTGTACGGTAGTTTTATGGCAAATTAAAATATTAAATTGTATCATTAACTATACCAGAATTTTCTTTGTCCTTCATTACATAATGCACCACGAGCCAATTGTATCAATCATAACAAACCATAACAAAACATTGACATATTCATTTGGTTTATATTATATATCAATGCAGGGCGGGAATAACTCAGCGGTAGAGTGCAACCTTGCCAAGGTTGAAGTCGCGGGTTCAAATCCCGTTTCCCGCTCCAAAATGCGTAGCGGGTTGAAGCGTTGCCCGCTCCATTAAAACCAGTGAATAGTAATTAGTGAATGGTTATTAGTAAAATGCTTAGAACTTTTCACTTTTTGCTGTTCACTATTCACTGTACTTAAAATGGCGGCATAGCCAAGTGGTAAGGCAGCGGTCTGCAAAACCGCTATTCTCCGGTTCAAATCCGGATGCCGCCTCCAATTAACTCCCTAATATATTACATCTTTAACTCCCTGATATATTGCATCCGATTCGGTGATGGAACCTCAAACGGGCTTTCTGCCACAGGAAGCGTATGCTTGGAGTCTGTTGTAGCCTTGAACTTCCGTATCTGTTTACAGCGTATCCCGATTTAACAGTCCCTATTACCAGTCGGAACATTATAGATAAAAAGGAAACCCCACCTACTTCGATATTCACTCCTTGTTTTTACTGACTTTCTTGTGGGTGGCTGGAAATAAACATGGTCCTTGACACCAACACCCACGAATAAGTATTTGCAGTAATGAACTGCAACTGTAGATTACGGAAAGAAAGAGTTGGGCGATGATCGTCATTGTTCTTAGTAGATGCGTGCATCAAAAAGCTCAAAAACAGCTTTAACAAAACGCCAGTTTTCTACTCTACGCATCCTACCCAGTAAATACCTTGTTAATTTTGTCCGGCGATCTTCCATTCTCCAGAAGTGAGGTTCAATAATTTTCGATTATTAGCCCCTAAAGGTAATTTATAGTTATAGGTTGAAATAATAGTATTATCCGATAGTTTGACTATTTTTGCCGATACATATATAAGATAATTCCCTATGGAATAGGTTCCTACGATCGCGTATTGAGCATCGTGCTCCTTGGCAATATCCTGCGCCATCCTTGATAAAAGGAATTCACCCCTCTCGCTATTGATAAGAACAGCTTTTCTTAATTTAAGCTCAATTACTTTGTATCCTATTTGAACTAACCTGGAAGAGATTTGCTCAGATACAGTTTTTCCAAATAATGAAGTGTCTTCAAGGCTTTGAACATCTGTAAGAGTTGCAATAAGTACTGGAGCTGCCGGACTTATTGGTGGCATTGAGCGGGCTATGAGTTCATCCGCGGCTGTATAACTTTCATTAATAAGGTCTGCATCAAGATTCATATATGCCCTGAACATCGTACAACCAGTGAAAAATGTTGTTATAAGAATCAAATACAATATTTTAACAAAAATACCAGTGAATCTTTTCTTGTTTTTGTATGATCTATATATGATCTATATATGATCTATATATGTTCAGCTTCATTCGGTTTTCTTCTCCACACCCCTTGCTGTTCTGCTCACCCTTGCGAGGAGTGGAGGCCTACTATGTTACTATGACTATGATTTTTGTTTCAAAGCGGGTGTTTGTTATTCTATACTATGGCCATGAAAAACATTCTTGAGCATCTCGGAAACATGGGTCTTTATGACAGGCTTTTTGATTCCATTCTGGCCTTTGTTTTTTTCGTCCTTCTTCGTTGGATATTGGTAAAAATTCTTCTCCGGTTCCCCCACGATAAACACAAAGAGTTTCTCTGGCGAAAAACGGCTACATACTGCTCTGCATTTGTTTTTATCCTTCTCCTTGCATTTGTCTGGCTTCGCGCTTTTCATTCCCTGAGCACTTACTTCGGTCTTTTGTCGGCAGGTCTGGCCGTTGCCCTGAAGGATCCTCTCACGAATATTGCCGGCTGGCTGTTTATTCTTGTCCGGAAGCCCTTCGAAATAGGTGACAGGGTTCAGGTCGGGGACTATGCTGGAGATGTTATTGATATTGATATTTTCCAGTTTACGCTGATGGAATCGGGTACCTCCGGGGTTTCCAAAGACATGCGAACGGGACGGCTCGTAAAAATTTCGAATAGTGCGGTGTTTACGGAGCCCCAGGTCAATTTCACCAAGGGGTGGTTTGAATATATCTGGAACACCATTGAGGTAAGTGTTACCTTCGAGAGCAACTGGAAAAAAGCCAGGACTATCCTTGAAGAGATCGTGACCGCTGAGAGCGAAGATACTGACAGAAGAGCAAAAGAGACCATGGGTGAGGCATCGGAAAAGTATATGGTTCTTGATATGGATCTGGAACCCCGTGTACTTGCCGGAGTTGGTGAAAATGGCGTGATGCTCACAGCCATCTACCTTTGCGACCCCCGTGTCCGGAGAATGTCATCCAGTAAGGTCTGGGAGCAACTGCTGGAGAGGTTTTCGGGGGAAGACGACATAGCTTTTGCGTATCTTACCCAGAGGAGTTTCAGTAATATCACCGAGGGGAAGAAAGGAACCAGGTTAGAAGGCAAGTCTCCCTGACCATCCTTTCTTTTCATTTCTTGACAAAGAGGACAGTTGTAATTAAGTTATGTAAGGTCGGTTTATTCTCATGGAAATTTTGAATGAAAGAGAAAAGGTGGTTCTTGGTTTAATAGTAGAGAGTTACATTGCATCCGCTGAGCCGGTAGGTTCAGGAACCATATCCAGGACTCCGAAGAACAGGTGGAGCTCTGCAACAATACGAAATATCATGGCAGACCTTGAAGAACTGGGCTATCTCTATAAACCACATGCCGTTGCAGGCCGTATCCCGACGTCAAAAGCCTTCCGGTACTATGTGGACGGCCTTGATGTCCCTGTTCACCCCGGCAAGAAAACGCTGCAAGCCCTCGATACCCTGCTCAGACCACGCTATTACTATATGGGGGAGATTATGGCCGATGCTTCAAGGATACTTGCTGCCATATCGAGGTATACAAGCATTGTAGTTGAGCCAAGGATTGATACGATGCTTTTTAAGGAAGTGGAGTTTGTAAAGCTGTCAAAACATACTGTGCTCATCGTTTTTGTTACCTCCTCCGGCATGGTCCACACAAGGCTTGTTGAGACGGAGGAAAATCTTGAAGGCGATACCCTGAAAAGCATGAAGAGGTATATGAACGAAAAGTTTGAAGGCACCCCTTTTTATGTACTGAAAGAGAGTATCATGGAGGACATGGAGCGGGACAAGACAACATTCCATCAGCTTCTCACGAAGATCAGCGAAACCCTTGAAACCATTATCGAAGGGGAAGACAAAAGGGATGTCTATATTGACGGGACTTCAAAAATGATAGGATTCCCTGAGTTTTCCGATGTGGAAAGGCTAAGGGATCTCTTCCAGGCGCTTGAAAGGAAGGAAAAACTTTTGAGGTTACTGGATAAATGTCTTAAAGAAGAAGGCATACATGTAATCCTGGGTACCGAGAGCGATATCAAAGAAATGAGAGATATGAGCATTATCACTTCAACATACAGGATCAGCGATAAAAGCTTTGGTGTTCTCGGGGTAATGGGGCCGATAAGAATGAACTACTCGCGTATTATACCGATAGTGGAATATACAGCGAAAACTGTTACCGATATTCTAAGAATTATGTAAGAGGGATACGATGGAAGAAAAAGAAGAAAAAAAGACAGACCACACCGGAAAGGATGAAGGCGCTGTCAGCGAAGAACATAAAAAGAAAAAGAAAAAAGACGAAGTAAAAAAAGATGGAGTAATAGAAGAGCTTAGCAAATCGCTCCAGGAGAAGGAAGAGACGATAAAAACACTTCAGGAGAAGTTGCTCTATTTTCAAGCTGAATTTGAAAACTTCAAAAAACTGAAAAATAAAGAGAAACTGGATACCTTGAAATTCGGCAACGAAGTGCTTATCAAGGATTTGCTTCCTGTTATTGACAACCTGGAGAGGGCATTGGAACATGCCTCAAAAACAGAGGATTTTAAAAGCATCCACGAAGGTATCGAGATTGTCCTTAATGAGTTCCTGAAAGTGCTTGAGAGGGCTGGCGTAGAACCTGTCGAAGCATTGGGGAAGAAATTTGACCCCAATTTTCATGAAGCATTTCTTCAAGAAGAAAGAGATGACATGAAACCCGAAACCGTTATCAGCGAACATCAAAAAGGCTATGTATTGAACGGAAGACTCATAAGACCCTCCATGGTTTCCATTTCTACAAACTCTGAAAAACATTAGCCAAAGGTACTTATAATGAGAAGAGATTACTATGAAACGCTTAATGTTTCTAAAAATGCCACAGAAGAAGAGCTGAAGAAGGCCTATCGGAAACTTGCACTTAACTATCATCCCGATAGAAACCCGGGTAACAAACAAGCAGAGGAAAAGTTTAAAGAGATTAATGAGGCCTATGAGGTACTGAGCAACTCTGATAAAAGGTTGCGATATGACAGGTTCGGAACCGCAGATGATGCGGGAACCTTTTTTGATTTTGGATTTAGCGGTAATTTTGACAATGTTTTCAATGACATCTTCAGCGATTTTTTTGGCGGGCAAAGCCAGAGGCAAAGGGCAAGGAAAGGTGAAGACCTGCGGTACAACTTTGAAATAGAGTTTGAAGAGGCTGTCTTCGGTGTTGAAAAGGAAATTGAAATCCCCAGGGAAGAGAGATGTCCCACGTGTAAGGGGTCGAGAATAGAACCCGGTTGCCAGCCTGTTGTATGCAAGTATTGTGGCGGGAGGGGACAAGTCAGGCAGAGCCACGGTTTTTTCACCATAAATCGTACCTGTGAATATTGTGGCGGTGATGGATATATTATAAAAAACCCCTGTAAAGCCTGTAAAGGGAAAGGACAGGTTAAGACAAAAAAGAAGATAAAGCTGAAAATTCCTCCCGGAGTGGATACCGGGGCAAGGTTGAAGTTGCGTGGCGAAGGAATGCAGGGGTATGCGGATACCCATGCAGGAGACCTTTATGTTGTCCTGCATGTAAAGGAGCATCCGATATTCGAAAGAGAAGGCGATGACATTCTTGTTCAGATCGATGTTACCTTTCCACTTCTCTGCATCGGCGGCGAAATAACTATTCCTACCATCAAAGGCAATACAAAGATAACCATTCCACCCGGTACACAACCGCAGAAGGTCTTCAGAATGAAAGGTCTTGGTATTACGAAGTCTGATGGATACGGTAAGGGCGATGAAGTTATCCATCTTAATATCGTAATCCCTGATAGCCTTACAGAAAGGCAGAGAACGTTAATGGAGGAGCTTGCAGGGGAATTCAACCAGGATGTAGGAGTGACAGAAGGGGGTTTCAAGGAAAAATTCAAACAATTTTTTGAGTGGAAGGAATAACAAAAGGCGACCTGTGAAGTCGCCTTTTTAAATGCAGATACCTTTTCTTTATGATTTTTTTGGTGGCTTGAGAAGGATAACGGCGATGATAATGCCGAGAATGGCCATTCCTGCTGTAGGGTAGAAAGCCGTGGTGTAGCTGCCAAAGGCGTCTTTTGCCTTCCCGGAAATAATGCCGCCTATGATTGCGCCTAAACCGTATGCACTAAAAACAACACCATACTTCTGCGCATATCCTTCGAGGCCAAAGAAGGTTGCCGTGGATGCAGGTCCTATGGCGAGCCAGCCACCAAGGCAAAGCCAGAAACCACAGAAAGCAACAGCATATAGTCCCGTAGAACCCTTTCCTGCATAGAGCATCATGAAAGAGCAAACAGCGATGATGACAAAAGATAGTATAGCAGTTCCCCTTGGAGTAATCTTGTCGGTAAGTGCGCCGAAAATAGGACGACCAATGCCATTGAAGATGGCAAATACCGATACAAGCAATGTAGCAGTTCCAACATCAAGCCCTATTACTTCCCTTCCGACAGTCGCAGAAATACCGATTGCCATGAGGCCTGCTGTTGCACCTAAAATGTAGCAGAGCCAGAGGCCGTAAAAGCTTGATGTTCCAATCATCTGCCCGGCGGTGAATGTCCTTGCTGCTGACCCGCCTGCTGCCTGAGGAGGATTCCACCCTGCAGGTTTCCAGCCGGCTTCGGGAAATTTCATAAACATGGAAAGGATCACAGTGATAATGAGAAACCCGATTCCCATAATACCGAAGGCAGGAAGTGGATTATTTGAATAAGCTGCAATAAGGTTCTTCGCCAAAGGAGCTGTTACGAAGGCCGAAGCACCGAACCCGAGAAGCGAAAGACCAACGGCCAGACCCTTTTTGTCGGGGAACCATTTGGTGGCAACCGAAACTGGTCCACCGTAGACAATACCGACGCCGGCGCCGCCGATGATTCCGTAGGTGATGACAACCATGGTCATACTGGAGGCAAAATAGGTAAGTATCCAACCAACACCGACAACTATTCCGCCGAACATCATGACTATACGGGGGCCCATTTTATCAATGAAACGCCCTGAAAAGAATGTGAACAGGGCAAACATGGCGAGAAAAACCATAAAGGGCAAATTACCCTCTGTAGCAGTTGACTTGAACATTATTTCCAAGGGCTTTTTGAAAACACTGTAGGCATATACCGCACCCAGACACATGTTGATAACCATACCTAATACTACAAAGATCCACCTTCCTGCGTTTGCAGACATCCCAAAGACTTTTACATCTTGAGCCATAAAGTATACCTCCTGTAATTAAACTTACTATTTACTTAAGTTTTTCCCGGAAACAATGAGTTTGACTGAAAATTATTATACTCTATCCAATATTGTCAAGTCTTTTCTGTTTTTTCTGCAATACATTTCGCAAGGTTTAAGCAAGGTCAAAGTTGTATGAGCATATATGACTGAAATATTTTAAAACAGGAAAAATCTCTTGACATAAACCGGTGAAATCGTTTAATATACCTAAGTTTTTTTACTTGTATCAGCCATCCCTTTAAAAATACAGGGGATTACTTTTTTTTTGGAGGAAGGAATGCCTACTATCAACCAATTAGTAAGGCTTGGAAGGGAAGTTGTCAAAAAGAAGAGCTCATCACCTGCTCTGACAAATTGCCCCCAGAAGAGGGGGGTTTGCGTGAGGGTTTATACGACAACACCTAAAAAACCTAACTCAGCGTTAAGAAAGGTTGCCCGTGTCAGATTGACGAATGGTATAGAGGTCACAACATATATACCCGGCATAGGGCATAATTTGCAGGAACACTCTGTTGTCTTGATAAGAGGTGGAAGGGTAAAAGATTTACCAGGCGTCAGGTATCATATAATAAGAGGATCGCTTGATGCGAGCGGTGTGGCGAATCGGAAGAAGAGCAGGTCCAAGTATGGAGCCAAAAGACCTAAACAATAATTGAGGAGTTAAGTAATGCCAAGGAAAGGACATGTTTCTAAAAGGGAAAAACTACCTGACCCCAAATACAATGATTTGATTGTTCAGAGATTGATCAACTGTATCATGTTGGATGGCAAGAAAAGTACTGCAACAAGAATAGTATACGGTGCTTTTGACCTTATAGAAACTAAAATAAAAGAAGACCCCTTGAAGGTTTTTCACAAGGCGATGGACAACATCAAACCGGAAATAGAAGTAAAGGCAAGGCGTGTAGGAGGTGCTACTTATCAGGTCCCCGTTGAAGTAAGGGCAAACAGGAAGCTCTCCCTGGGCATTAGATGGTTAATTAAATATTCAAGGGGCAGATCAGAAAGAACTATGCTTGACAAGCTTGCAGGCGAAATTGCTGATGCTTACAACAACAAAGGTGGTTCAGTTAAGAAAAGAGAGGATACCCACAAGATGGCTGAAGCCAACAAGGCTTTTGCCCATTACAGATGGTAAATCAGGATTTATAAATAATGAACAGTTTATTAAGAAACGTTGGAATCATGGCGCATATTGATGCGGGCAAAACTACAGCAACCGAGAGAATCCTTTTTTATACAGGGGTTAACAACAGGATTGGAGAGGTTGACGATGGCGCTGCCACCATGGATTGGATGGAGGAGGAAAAGGAAAGAGGCATTACCATCACAGCGGCATCAACAACGTGTTCATGGAAAGGCCATAGAATAAATATTATCGATACGCCGGGACATATCGATTTCACCATAGAAGTCGGAAGGTCTCTCAGGGTTTTGGATGGCGCCATAGCACTCTTTTCGGGTGTAGAAGGTGTTGAACCCCAGTCCGAGACTGTCTGGAGACAAGCTGACAGATATGGGGTCCCCAGAATTGCCTTTGTTAATAAAATGGACAGACCTGGTGCTGATTTCTCTCATTGTGTCAATATGATACGCGATATGTTGAAAGCCAACCCGGTAGCGCTCCATATTCCTGTTTTCAGCGATGGTGAATTTGCAGGTGTGGTAGATGTCCTGAAAGGAAAGGCATTGTTCTTCAATAACGACAAATTTGGCCTGGAGTATTCTGTTACAGAAATACCTGAAGGGCTTCAGGAAGAAACACGCCTCGCAAAGATCAGAATAATGGAGTCACTTGCCGAGGTAGATGATGGTTTTATGGAGTCTTATTTAGAAGGTATTGATATTGAAGAAAGCGAAATCAAAAGAGTGATAAGAAAAGGAACACTGGATGGAAACATTTTACCTGTATTATGCGGGAGTGCTTTTAAAAATAAATGTATCCAGCCGCTCCTTGATGCAATAGTTGATTATCTTCCATCACCAATAGATGTATCTCCTTATAAGTACTGGACCGAAGAAGGGGAAGAAAGATTTTTTCAGGGCAACAGAGAAGAGCCTTTCAGCGGGCTTGTCTTTAAAATTATGAATGATCCCTATGTGGGGCATCTCGCCTATGTCCGTGTATACTCAGGTGAATTGAAAACAGGTGATACTGTTTTAAATTGTCCAAAATCAAAAACCGAGAGAATAGGCAGAATACTGATTCTCCATGCCAACAAAAGAGAAGAAGTAAAAAAGGTCGAGGCAGGAAACATCTGCGCTATTGTTGGTCTGAAGGGTGTATCCACCGGGGATACGTTATGTAATCCTGACATGTATACAGCTTTCGAAGCCATAGAAATCCCGTCTCCCGTTGTCTCATGTGCCATTGCACCAAGAAAGAAAGACGACCTTAAAAAGGTGTGGCTTGTTTTTAACAAATATACCGTCGAAGACCCGTCCTTAAATGTAAGGCTTGATAGTGAAACAGGGGAAGTAATTTTATCGGGGATGGGCGAACTCCATTTAGAAATAATTATGGACAGGGCGAAGAGGGAACACAATCTGGATATGATATCCTCTCCACCTCAGGTGGCTTACAGAGAGACAATTACAAAAACTGTGACAAGTGTTGGAAAATACATTAAGCAATCAGGCGGACACGGCCAATATGGCCATGTGGTGCTTCAGGTTTCCCCCGTGGAGGGCGCCGAATATGTTTTTGAGAATAAGATTATAGGCGGTGCAATTCCAAGGGAGTATATCTCCAGTGTAGAGACCGGTATAAAGGAAACGCTGGAAAAGGGTGTTATACTCGGTTACCCACTTGTTAATATTAAAATTGAACTTTTAGACGGTTCTTATCATGAAGTCGATTCATCGGAGCTGGCCTTTAAGCTTGCCGCCTCTTTAGGCTTGAAAGATGCTGTAAAAAAGGCAAATCCAGTCATTCTTGAGCCAATTATGAAAGTTGATATCAATGTGCCAAATGACTGTCTGGGCCCTGTGATCGGCGATGTATCGTCGAGAAGAGGTAGAATCGCTGAACTGGGCGAGAGGAATGGATTTAAAAGTATCGCGTCTTATATCCCGTTGGAGGAGATGTTCGGTTATACGACCCATTTACGCTCGGCAACACAGGGAAGGGGTTACTTCAATATGGAGTTTTTCCATTATGCCCCGGTACCAAGGTATATCTATGAAAACTTAATGAAAAATAGAGAAAAAACAGTAACGGAGGTCCTCTATGGCTAAGAAAAAGTTTGTAAGAACCAAACCCCACGTGAATATAGGAACTATTGGACACATAGATCACGGCAAGACCACCCTCACCTCTGCCATTACCAGGTGTCTGGCCAATAAAGGGTTTGCCA
>JAPLKD010000226.1 GCA_026388245.1 Pseudomonadota bacterium
GCCCATGTCTCCGGTTCTTACAGAATCCCCATTTATCTCTTCCGTCTCGACGCAATCCCTGCCGGCACTGTTTCTCTTAAGGCCAAATGGGGTATCGTAGCGAAAGACGGTACGACCGTAGAGACGATCCGGGAGTCTTCCATAACAAAGCCGGTAAAGGGAAAAGAATATAACGACACTGTCAACGCAATGAGCGATGCTCTCGCGGATTTGAGTAAAGAAATAGCGTCAGCTATAAAGGTTGCGGTGAGTAAGGCCAATTAGATCATAAAACGGTTCATACCAATTCGCCTTCATTCATATAACTTTGTTGACTTCGTCCGGGTACCCACATAGTGGGTGTTCCTCGACGTACTAAAATGTACGCCTCCGTCGCCTCCTCCTCGTCGCCCGGGTACCCTCTGGGTGCTATCTTTGAATCCGAATTGGTATCATACGAAAAACTTTCCTGGATTCATGAGGTCTTTGGGGTCAAGAAGGGCCTTGATTCTCTGCATTAATGCAAGGCTTTCCCCATGTTCAATCTCAAGAAATTGGCGTTTGCCGATCCCCACACCGTGCTCGCCTGTGCAGGTACCTTCAAGTTCAAGGGCTTTGAGAACGATTTTACGGTTAGCCTCTTCTACGCGTGCCCACCTTCCTTTATCTTCGGGGTTGTCCATAACCACTACATGGACATTCCCATCACCTGCATGACCGAATACATACGCAACAAGGTCTTTCACCTCTTCCCTGGCGAAAGTCACAATTTCGCTGTACCGTGAGAGAGGCACTGCCACATCCATGATAAGGGGCAGCAAATTTGTATGAGACCTCTTAATCGATTCGAACGTGAGATGACGCATATCCCAGAGACGGCTTCTTTCGGAAGCCCCTATCCCCTTGTCAAGAAAAGAGCATGCATTTTCCTGACATATTTCTTCCACACAGGCCATTTCTTCTCTGAGACCTGTTTCGCTGTATCCGTTAAATTCCATGAGCAATGTCGGCTGTTCATGGAGGGAATATCCGCGATCACGGTTTAACACCTCCATTACTTTACCATCGAGCAGTTCCATGGCAGACGGTGAAAGTCCTGAACTCATGACCTGAAAGACCGTGTTTGTTGCGTTCAGGACTGTGGGGAAGACAGCCCTTACTGCCATAAAATTCACCGGTAATCCCACAAGGCGAAGCGTCGCTTCTGTTACAATCCCAAGGGTGCCTTCTGATCCTGTAAAAAGCGCACAGAGGTTATATCCTGATGAACTTTTTCGCGCCCTGTTTCCTGCGTGGATAACATCACCTCCGGGCAATACAACGGTAAGCCTCATGACGTAATCCTTTGTTGCGCCGTATTTTACCGTGCGGATACCGCTGGCGTTGTTACCGATCATGCCCCCGATTGTAGCTGCTGCACCGGGATCAGGGGGGAAAAGAAGCCCGTGGTGGCCCAATGTTTTGTTTAATTCTTTGTACACAACACCTGCCTGTACGTCTACCTGAAAATCCTCCTGTCTTATGGCGAGGACCTTGTTCATTTCCTGAAAATCTATTGAAATGCCATTGCGGACAGGGATGGGGTTTCCTTCGAGGCTTGTTCCTACGCCCCATGGGGTAATCGGTATATCCTTTTCATAGGCCCACTTCACGATGTTGCTTACCTCTTCTGTGGAATGAGGCCATACAACCACATCAGGTAGTACAGGGGTATGGAAGGATTCATCATGAGAGTGGAGTTCCCTTACCGACTGACCTGCAGAAACCCATTCATCTCCAACGATTATTTTGATTTCCTGAATGTTTTTTATATCAATCATATAACGTCTCCCTTATCCCTTCCTCTATTCTCTATTTCCCGTTTCTTCCCTTGTCCTTCACCCCCAGTGATGATTACTTTGGGGGTTATTTACTTGCTTAGGGATGTCCCTTTACGCCTGTCTAACAGATAATATGATCCATCTGCTGTTTCAGGTAGAAGGCGGCAGTTCGCCAACGAGGGCCTTATTTGTAATCGGTAAAAGCTTCAATGACGCTCCTGAATGAAGTCGGCCTGTACCGGTTGAAGCTTTCCTCATCCACATAGACGAAGTCGTATTTCACGTCCCCTTGTGCCCGGTTGATATCGTCGCACCATAGACGTAATCGTTGCATCTTCAGCGGAACGTCGAGGTCTTCCAGACCCTTGGTCTCTGCAATATAAATCTCTTTTTCCGACAGCTTTACCAGGAAATCCGGGTAGTAGTTGGAGATGTCACCGTCAGCGTTTACGTAATCCAGCTTGAAGTGCACTGCAAGATAGTTCTTGGCAAAAGAGACTACATCTTCGCAATCATCCAGGAACCGGGCAAAGAGGAGTTCGAAGCGGCTGTCCCCTATGATCTTGTTGAATACGCTCTTCTTCGGGATGAGATAGCCTTGATCCTTTGCCACAAATGGGCGCGTTTTCCGCAGTTTAATCCTGTCCCGTATCCCGGCATCACCTTTATCCCTAATGGTAAGCGCATTGATCGCTTTTTTGAACGTTTCGATCAGCATTTTAGTAGCAGCCAATTCCGACAGATTGCGCAGGGTGTTCGGATCGTCAAGTTCAACCTGGCGGTCGAACAATTGCCATTGCACATAATCCTTAACTTTGCCGTAGAGTACATCGTAGCCGCTCACCAGCCGCAGGTCCTTCATGATGGTCTGGCTGAAGTAGCCGATGACGCTTCGGTAGTCAGCGACACCTGCCGTATCCAGTATAGTTGTGTGTGACACCTCGCCGGTCGTGATGTCCTTGAAGACGATCTCCCGCTGTTCTTCTTCACTGAAGTGCCGGTAGGTCACTTTGTCGTTGCCCAGGCTACTCACATCCAGATCGGCAAGGCTCTTGTATTCACGGTACACGCGAGGGCTTAACACCGGTACTTCGATATCCAATGTCTCTATATCCTTTTTTGTGTTTTCCTGGTCAACCTCGACGATTAGCGGCGTCTTCGGCTGGGTGCCTTCGCCCATGGGCTTGTGTTCCAAAACCACACCCTCTGCCTGAATCGATTCAACAAACTCCATAAAGGCATCGGTGCCTACTACGCTGACATATTCCTCTACACTCCCGGGATACATTTTTCGCAGACCGCGGCCCAGTGTTTGCTCCGGCAGGATGTTGCTCTTGGCCGAATAAGGGCGCAAGCCTACAATGGTTGTGACGTTACGCACATCCCAGCCTTCCTTTAGCACAAGTACCGAAATGATCGCCTTATAAGGACTTTCCTGACTATCAATCTCGTTGGCCTGTTTGCGCAGCCGTTCCAATTCTTCTTTGTTCTTGCCCGTTGTTGATTCGGAAATCTCCCCGTTGTCCTTGGTATGAATGACCAGGACAGCCCCCTTCAAATCCGGATAGGTGTCCTCAAGATACCCGGCCACCTCGTCACAATTCCTGGTATCGTCGGTCATGACAAACAAAATAGCCTTCTTTCCCAGCTTCTCGTGTTCGTCGTATGTCTTGCGCCACTCTACTACGCCCAGATGAATGTAATCGGTGTATTTTTCGGTGTATTTGGCGCTTTGACGTTCTGTCAGTTTGGCGCGGCTTGGGGCATCCGGCAGCACAGGGTGCTTAACAACGTTCTGTGAGATGGCTTCCACCAGCGGGTAATCGGCCACGGTCTGCACGAAGATTGCGCCGTTATTATGTTTAGGCGTGGCCGTTACGTCCACTTGCAAAGAAAGGGAGCTGCCCTTGTGTTTCAGCCGGTTGTGGATGTCTTCAATCGATTTGAACCAGGCCAGCCGGTTGTCGTGGATATGATGAGCCTCGTCGTTTATCACCATGAGCTCGTTAATATCCCGCACAATAATGCCCAGGTCTACCTTTGAATCAGTGGTTGCGCCGACGGGCCGTTTCCCAAGGAAATAATCCATCGTGTTCTCATCACCGGGTGAAGGAGGAATGTCCTCACCGGCATAGACCCTGTGAATATTGGTGAGAAAGATATTTCCCGTAGGCCGGGTGATGCGCACCTCATCCTGTATGTGCAGGGTGAGTTGAAAATCGTCCCGCCAGTTATGCCCGTCCACACCGTTGTCCGGGAGCACCGGGTCGGAAAAGAAGATATCAAGCCCGCGAAAATCCTTGTAAATTCGGTCCAGCACGATGATGTTGGGTGTAATCACCAGAAAGTTTCGCGCCAGTTCTGATTCCGGCTCATAGAGCTTATGGAAATAGCTCCATGCCAGCACCAGGCTCATCACCTTGGTCTTGCCCGTGCCCGTTGCCATCTTCACCACAAAACGCCGCCAGGTCTCGTCGAACATGCCTGTAGAGACCGCGCCGGAAGAATCGAAACGCATCAGGTCGTATTTGTCTTTCACGCCCACCACGTCATAGAGATAGACGATGGTTTCCACCGCCTCCCGCTGGGCAAAATAATACTGGAACTCGGCCATTGTTCCGTCGCTTTGAGGCAGGAGATGCGGAACGTTGAACCACCAGTTGAGCAGGCTCTTGCTGGTCTCGCTGGCCCCTTTATACGCCTTGTCACGCCACACCTTCACCTGCTTGCGCAGCTCTGGCACCAAAGGCGGCATGAGCTTTTCAAAGCTTGTCTCCCGCAGCGCCTCATCCGCCGGAAACCAGCGAACTTCAGGGTCAAGGATGGTGTGAGGGGAATCAGGAAAATTTTTATGGAGCGCCATTATATCATCACCTCGATAATTTTCATCGTATCGTTGCCGAAGATATCCACTACCTTGACGGCAAGCTTGCGTCGCCCGGGTAAGCATTCGTTAAAGCGGATGCCCGGATCGAGTATTGTGTGCATAGATGGCGGAAGTCTTTGTGGTATGGCCATTACAAGTTTTCCACAGATGCGCCAACAGCCACTTGCGGTTTGATCCGGGCGCGGATTTGCTGATAAATCGGGATAGGAATGCCTTCGGCCACCTCAAGCGTCACAGCCAATCCATACGGGATTGCATCATCCAGCTTCTCAGTCGCATCAGCTTTGCATGTCACACGCAACAGAATGTGTCCATCTTCCCTATAGGCAGAAATCTGGCCTTCGCCTTCGAGAATTTCGTGTTGCACGGTGCCACGCAAAACCTGATTGTGATCTGCTTCCTGTCGGGATAACTTCAATTCCGTTTCATCCCATTTGCCTGCTGGTTGCAGTTCGAGCTTCGCCTCGCGCAAATTACGATGAGCTGAATTAATCGGTGAAAACCATGCCAGCGTTACAACCATGCGTCGCCATTCTTGGCTGCTCGACAGGCCAAGCGGAAGGGGAAAACGATATTCATGAACTTGGTTTTCCTTGATTTCACCGCAGCCTATAATCGTACCTCGTTGTTCGGTGCACGCAAGTACGCGTTCGATATTGACTGCGCCGTAACCAATGTAACGTGCCATCACCTCTTTGAAGCGACGAGAGTTTTTTTGAGTTTTCAGCGATTCTAAAGCCCCCTCGGCTTGGTCATCGTGTTGTGCACCGTGGACCAGCAATGTTTTGATGAGCACAGCTGTCAGATTATCGGGAATTTCTTCGTCGTATTCCTCCTGTAACTGGGCCAGCACCTCGTAAATTCTTGCCCCGCCACGTGTAGCCAGGGCTGTTGCATTGCTGGTGCCGTGCTGGTAAACATATTCTGAAGTCTGACCTTGTTGTGGGCTATCATAAGCGACTTTCTGTCCTGGCCGACCGAACGATGTTTGGGGAAGCTTATATTCCTGATCGCTGTCTATAGGCGGTGTCATATAAAGCTGTCGCCCGCCAGAAAAAAGAATCTCCGGTTTAATGGAACGGCGGAAGCCGTATCCGAAACGGGAAATAGGGCTGAATAGTCCACTGATCGGCAACAGGTCGATGCGTGGTCCCAGCGTATAGGTTCCAGACTCGTCCGCGTGTATTGCCCCGACAGTGAGCGCGTTCAGCGATTCCGCAGGGGATAACAATCGTCGTTCGGATAGTTGCTGCTCGATACATTTCAGGACATAGGTGATCTTCTGTTCATCGGACAAAGCAGAAAACTCGCTGTGCGGAATGCCGACATCAATGTTGCCCGAGAAATTCCCCGCACTCACACAAAACAAAACGCGATATTTCCAGGACAGCCAATCAAGCAGCCTCGCCCACGGACTGGGCGTGTGAATAAAAGGGCGTTCCGAATCACCAATCGAAAGGTTGATAATTTTGATGCCGGGAGCTTGAGCGGGGACGTTGCCTTCCCCCTCGAACATGCGGCGCACGGCACGCTCAACCCGATCTTCAAAAAAAACCTCATCAGGAAAATGTTCAACGTGCAGGCCAAAACTCCTGGCCTTGGGATCGGGTTGCATTATCGGCAAGTGATACACCTTGCGAGTCAACGGAGTACACAGGCCGTCCAACTCCCCATGCACCACGAGAGATGCCATGGCTGTGCCGTGTCTTTTCTCTCCGGGCTGATATTCTTTTTCCAATTTATCGGGGTCCTCGAATAACAGCCGATCTTTCAACGCCTCATGCAAAAGGTTTGGTGCACCATCAAGAATCGCGGCTACTGGCGGCAATTCCGGGCTGCCTTCGGGAAATTCCCCGGGTTCGCTAACTTCGTCTCCCGAAACCGCCATACTTTGTCCGGTCGGTCGGAAATACATTACTCCTGGGAACTTGAACAACTGAATATCAGTCTCGGTATTCGCAGAATCCAGCGAAGCCAAAAGTTGACGAACCTTATCAGCAGGTAATTTGGCCTTTATCGCATGAAAGGCTATGTCCGGCATGTCAATGAATGAACTGAGTGTTTGCCCTCCCATTATCGATAGTAGCGCGGCAATTGTTGTCTCATTCAGTTTTCGCTTCGCAGAATTTCGCCGGTAGAACAATTCGATCTGGCAATGAATTTCCTTGGCTGAGTCAATAGGATCGAGCAGATCGTGCCAACGGTCAATCATGCCGGTTTCAATCAGGGTTTCTTCGATACCCCAGCGCCGGAGTCTTATGATTTGGTTAAATACGTCGCGCCACTTGGTTTTCCCAAGGGGCAACCCTTCCCCTTTTTCCCAACGTTTACTTAAGGCCAGTAACTCATTCATGCCTTGCTCATTGCTAAACGATAGAAAAAGTCGCCCTTTCATCCGTTTATCTTTTGCACTGTTGATAGCCCGGATAATGTCGTTTCTAAGATGTGTCAAATGATCAGGCAACGATAATTTCGATATCTTGTCGGTAATTATGTTTCCATCATCATCAATGAATCTTTGTTCTTTCAGAATCTCTTTGATTTCTTTCGATTGCGCCCTATTGGTTATGACGTCTATTTTGTTTCTGAAAAAATCTACTCCAATTTTAGGAACTTCATAAAAATCATCATCCGGTTCGATATCCTCAACATCCCACTCCCCAAGCCATTCCAGTCCATCGGTGTTTTCGACGGCTTGCCTGAAATTATCAACACTCCCGGCAATTTCAATAACCAACACCGTTTCCGGCTCAAGTCCGGAAATAACACCACTGACACTCGCCTTGTAGCGAGCAAAATCCTGTTGCACATCAACGAACTGCGCTTGTAGTCGTGTCACCTGCCTGTCGTGACCGGGGAAATGCGGTTTGCTTGGCGGGAAACCAATCCCTGTTGGTGGCGCAATCGTCTTGGCTTGAGGAAAAACCAATAGCGGCAAGTGACCGGACATCGTTTATTCCCCTTCGCCTTGGTTACTCAATACAGGTTTCAATCTATCCCGCCATTGCTCCAATTTAAGCTGCGTAATGGATTTCGCGTCATCGCTCTTCCTATCGAGCACTGCTCGGCGCACCACACTCAAACAGAACTCTTCCACCTCAGCAAAATTGAGTCCCAGCATGTGTTTCGCTAATGTTTCGGGCTCATAACCGAAATTGGTTTGGCACCGCTGACCGATGGATTCGATATGTCGGGTCAGTTGCTGGCGCGATGGCATGGGCAATTCGATACGTAACTGGAAGCGCCGCCACACTGCTCTATCGAGCAATTCAGGATGATTGCTAGCAGCAACTACCACTACGTAATCCGGCAAATCATCGATTTGCAGAAGCAGAGAACTGACCACTCGCTTGATTTCTCCTGTTTCGTGTGTGTCACCACGCTCCTTGCCGAGCGTTTCGAACTCGTCAAAAAACAGTACGCAACGCTGGGTCTTGGCGTAGTCCATCAAATGTTTCAGGCGGCTGGAAGTTTCGCCCAAGTAGCTGCCCACTAAGGTTTCGTAACGAACGACGAACAAAGGGTACATCAACTCATAGGCCAGCACCTCGGCCAAAGTCGTTTTCCCATTCCCCGGTGGCCCGGCAAGCAAAACCCGGTTACGTGCGCGTAGATTATGCGCGTGCAGTAATTCGGCGCGGTGCTGCTCCTCTACGACCTCCTTGATTTGTTCCCGGATTTTGTCGGGCAACACAAGACTATCGAGCGCTCGCTCCGGTGTTTTTTCGTAGATCAAATCCTTGTGCTGGCCGTTGCTGCCATTCTGCTTTGGCACGGGGTCACGTCCCATTACGATTGTGCTTGGCTGCAAGGATTTGGCCAGCCGATCCGCCAGCACTCGATGTCCTTTGGCTTTTTCTTCCTGGATCAGAGCCTCGGCGGTTTTACGAAAAGTCAACTGGTCGCCTTTGCTGGCGCTTTTGAATAAATCCACCAATAAATCTGCCTGTGCCATTATTTCCTCCCTCCGTTATTCCCCACGCTCACCTCAACTATCTTCATCGTATCGTTGCCGAAGATGTCTACCACCTTGACGGCAAGCTTACGGCGCCCCGGCCTGCATTCGTGGAAGACGCTCTGAAGCTCCAGTGAGCGGTCTTTCTTTGTGCGGAAGGATTGCCACTCGTTCTCGAAGATGTAGTCCCCTGTCCAGACCTCCTCCCATTCGCCACTTTCTGCGGCCTTGACCCGAATGATCTCCCGCTTGTTCTCAAAATTGAAATCCACCGCCCAGTAATCGACCCAGTCGGTCCAATGGCGGGTCAGCACTTCGCGGCTTACAATGCCGTCTTTATCCTTGCTCACTTTCACGATCTGACCTTTTTCTACCACAATCTTGCTTCCCTTATCTTTCAGGGAGGCTTCGGCAGCAGCAATGGAATCCTGGGAATAGAAGACTGAAAAATCGGTCAGCTCCACTGCCACGCTCTTTCCCTTCACAAGGGGCTTGACCTCCACAAAGGCCACGTCGTGAAATACTACCTGATTTTTCTCCACTGCCCGTTTGTCAAAAACCTCAGCGGGAATATATTTTGGCGTAATATCAATGCCCTTATCCCTTGCCTCGTCAAGCACGTTAGGAAAGAGCCCCATCTCGAACTCGAAGGCAAGAATGTCTACCCTTGTTATGTGTTTCTCCCGGCATTCGAGGATCACCTCTTCCACAAAGAGGCGTGTTACCGGCAGGTTTACCGGCCCGATTGACACGAGCCGCCCTGCCTTCCTGCCGTTGAAGGTGCGAAAACCCTCCACCGGCTCCGCCCGGTAAGCCCGGAGGATCAGGTCGAGAAAGGCAGCCTCTTTTTCCTCTAATTGCTTCTGCTGCTCCTCTTCCCGGAGGTCGGGGTTGACGCCGATGTAGTGCTGGCGCTCGTATTTGCCGAGGTTGAGGATTTCAAAGGCGCGGTACGATTTACCGTCTTTCTTCAGTTGCCGCTGCACGCCGATCATGCGTTTACGCGTCGTGTGGATGGCGAACTTCCCGAGGTCGGTGCAAATCCACTTGCGGCCAAGTTTTTCCGCCACTGCAGCCGTGGTGCCGGACCCGCAGAAAAAATCAGCTACAAGATCGCCTTCGTTGGAAGAGGCCTTGATGATGCGATCAAGCAGGGCTTCGGGTTTTTGGGTTGGGTAGCCTGTGCCCTGATTTGAGGCAGCGCCGAGCCCAGTAATATCATCCCATAGGGATTGAACGGAGACACCGGACCCATCATCCAAATATTGTTTTTTCTGAGGAACGGTTCCTGGCGAGGTCTGAACGATCAACCTGTTAGCCATCAGATCCTTCATCGTTGCTTCGCTGTAACGCCAGTATCGCGTGATCCCCATAACCTCATAGTTGGGGTTTCCTTTGGCCGCGCCGCCCGGGCCAATCATGCTAACAAGTCTGTATTTTCTTCCGGTGCTGGGGTCAGTATATTTGAAGAATGAATCAACGTATTCCTGCGAATAAGGAAGGAACACATTGTTGAAGACGTAGGCCGGAGACTTTGCATAGACAAATATTGTATCCGTGTTTGCGCCCATGTACTTGCTGCCTTGGCCGATGTTGCCTTTAACAGTGTGAGTGCGTTTCCACGTTATTTCATTGATGAAGTTGTTTGTTCCGAAAACTTCATTTAAGACAAGACGGATAAATGCGTTCACCCGCCAATCACAATGCACATAAATACTCCCATCCTCGGCGAGTAAATCTCGCATCAGGACCAGCCGCTCATAGATCATGGCGATGAAGGAATCCGCGCCCTTGCCCCAGGTGTCACGGTAAGCGATTTCTTCCAGGATGTTGGGCCTCTTGGTGAAGGTGTTATTGCCGATCTCGATGTCCATGCTGAAATCCGCGCCCACGTCGAAGGGCGGATCGATGTAGATGAGTTTTATGCCGCCCTGCTTTTCGATCTCTTCCCTGAGCGGCCCGTTCTTGAGGCTTGAGAGGATAAGCTTGTTGTCGCCCCAGATAAGTTTGTTCGTCCAGCCCTTAAGCTGACGGCCACGGGCGTCCATGTCAAAGAGAGTCCCTTGCATAGACCTGTCTTTCTCTGAGCGCGGCTCGTCCACCTGCTCAATGACCTGGAAGGGCAGCACGATATTGCAGACCTCGCTGGTCTTACCGTTCCAGACCAGTTCCACCTCCCGTTTGTCCTCAAAAAGCAGGAAGCGGTACTTATCCGGCAGAGGTTTATCCGCCTCCAGGTAGCGGACAATGTCCTGTTTTTCCTGATCCGTCAGTCGTGGCATAAATCCCTCATATTCCGAGGCCCGGTTGTTCTGGTCTTGGAATATGTTCTACCACCTTTAACACTTCGTATGACCTATTTATGAAGGTGTTTAGAGTACTGTCGAATACTTGGTTGATTTGCAATTCAGCGACTAAAATATCTCCTTTCCCAAAACGTTCTCCTGAGGCAATACGTTCAAGAAAGTTCTCATCTCTTATGAAAGCTGCAATCTTTACCCCCTCTCTGTAGAATTCCCATTTATACCGGTTGTCGAAGACAACTTTAAGCAAGTTGAGCTTGGTTTTATCAATCAGGCTTTTTTTGTCTTCATCCTTCAACTGCGATTTCTCTGCCAAAATAGGAAATTGTTCGCTTGGGATGTCAATGAGTGGCGCTTTTTCGTTAGGAACAAGTAGTTTGAAGTCAGTTATTTCACGATCACGGGCGAGCGCTTCGAACTGCTTTTCCAGAGCATTTACGGCTGTCATGTTGTTTTGGAAAATATTGTATGTTCTATTATCAACATACGTTACATTCCCACTCTCTGTCACTATCGCGGTTGAATCGTCTTCTGTTCTCACCTCTCGCGGAGGCTTGCCTCCCAGATTGAGTTTTAGCTTAATCATTTCCCACGCAATCTTAAGTATGGTGGGCAGGTGGTTCGTCTCCGGTGACGAAAGAAGGCCTGCTATTGCCACCTCTATCATCTCGCAGGGAACCTCGAAGGAGCCGGAACGAAAAGCTTTGATTTTGAATTCAAGTGCTTTCCCCGTTTCGAGGGTTCTGTTAATTTCGTCGACAAGAGTGGAAAAAGACGAAAGGGATTCGGCAAGAGTTGAGGCATCAATCTCATCTGACTGTTTGCCGAAATACAGCGAGAAGTCCTGTGAATGTGTCATGTTCATATTCCTCCACTATATCTTACTCGTATTGGACGGTAAGGACGTTGTTGCAAACGTTGCATTGCTGTGAGCATGAACGAGACGTTATTTCTTGATTGCATAGCTTCTAAATCCATCCATTCCCCCTTTTGAGTACAGTTCGTGGCTCATAGCTCATAGCAACCAGCAAATCCTGAACTCTGAACTTTGAACATATAGCACGCCCCCTACATTGATAAAATCCTAACTCTTTGAAATAAAAAATACAAACATTTTATTCATCTACGCGGAGGTCTCCATCTTTTCGCTGTAGTCCTTTGACGGGAGGAGTTGCCAGCTTTGGTCGCTGTGAACTTCAAGTACCTTTCACGATAATGCCGTATCTCGTTTTTCCAAGCTTTACCATACACGCAGGCTGAAGCCCTGGCCAAGAACTACAACAACACCTTGGCAGGACAGGCCTGCGGCTACCCACTCTCCGCTCTATGCTCTCCGCTCTCCGCTCTCCGCTCTCCGCTCCTTTCACACCTGTGGGGGCTTTTTCTTCTCCGGCGCAGGTTCCGGGGCAATCGGTATCCGCAGTTCCACTAAAGCACAGAAGACTCGCAGCTCATCAAGAAGCGCCTGAAGGTCAGGTTTTGTGTATGTTGCGATACCCATTTCAATGCGTGACTCTACGGATCGTAAGCTGGCAATCTGTTTCGTCATGGGTAGGGGCTTCGTTTTGCCCGGCTCCGGCTTGACCTTCTTCCATGCTGTAAGCAGTTTCTCAAGCGTGAGGTAGGTTACTGGTGTTTTCATAATATCCTGAAATATCTTCGCTCGGTCAGGACAATCGAGGTTCGCAGCAAAGAGATACCCTTGGGAAACAAGGAGATTTTCTGCCCGGATTGCTGCCTGAATCTCAGGAGGAAGTTTTAAAAGTGAAATCGTGCGAATCATCGTCCGTATTGACTTTCCAACGATTTCAGAGATTGCTGACAATGTGTCAGCAATCTCCTCAGATATATCTGCGGGTCTCATTTCGTATCGCACTAAATCGGCCATGATGGTGTCCACATCATAGTTTTTGTCCGGATGTTTCGCCTGAATATATGCCAATATGCCCTTTGCCTGATCGATGGGATTCAAGTCTTCTCTCTGGAGGTTCTCTGTCAACTGCAAGGCTATAGTCTCACCTGATTCCTTACCTGCTTCTATGATCCGCACCGGTATTAATTCAAGTTCGAGCTGCCGGGCTGCTTCCAAGCGTCTCTCCCCGCAGATGAGGGTGTATAAGTCACCGTCTCCTTTTGTTACAAGGAGAGGTTCTAAGATACCCTTGTCTTTGATCGATTGTATGAGTGATTTGAATGAGTCTGCTTCTGTATTGATATTTGAGCGTACCTGTTCCAGCACCACGATATTCCCGATAGGAACATAGAGAAATTCCGGGTTTGTTTCCTGTACCGTTTTCTTTGTTGCCATTTACTTACCCCCTTGTTTTTAAATTCTAACCCTCTAACCCTCTGAGCCTCTTGCAAAACTCGTATATCCTTTGATTCATCTGCCCAGAAACATCCTGATAAGGCCAAGGACGGCCAGGTGTCCCGGATAGAAGATGTAGAAAAGGTATTTTGCGTTGGGACCGCGCTTGCCGTTATATAGGGCTAAAAGAGGAACAGAAAGTACTGCACATGGTTGAACAAGAAAAATATTTCATCGCAATTGTGTGCATCCCTGCAAGGATATTGACGACAAAGACCCATAATGCCATACGTTTATAGTCATTAAAAAACTTGTGGATTACAAAAATCATAAGTACACCGGTAAAGCCGTAAGATGCCTCAACAGCCTCAGCTCCTGCCATCGCGAAAAGCAGTGGAATAATGCTTTTTGATTTTTCATAGGCATAAATGCCATAGAGGCCGGCAGCAAGTGTAAAGAATACATTGAAATGCACGGTCGGGTATTTGAATCCGAACATATAAAAAGGCTGAGAAAGAAGGGCGAAAAGGAAGAGTCTTCCCAGGTAGGATGTAGGGTCTTTTGTATGACGGTAACCTTCAGCAATAAAATAGGCAAACATAGGGAAAACAAGTCTGCCGATAAGGCGCATTATCGGATTAGTGGGAAAAAAGATTATTGCCACATGATCAACGACCATGAGCGCACATGCAAGAATTTTCAAGGTAAAAGAGCTCATATTAGTTCTCCCGGTATTTTATTTCCTTTATTGTCTTTCAGTTCTCCCGGTTTTGCAAGAAAAATGAGAAAGCGATAAGGGATAAAATTTTATTGCGGGCATCATGCAAGGGCTTGCTTATAAATTTTAATTAACAGTTCAGCTTCATCCCCTGGTCCGGGCCACTGTTTTGCCCTTATGAATCCTGCTTCCCCCAAAGATTTTCTTAGACTGGCGTCATCAATGAGCTTTAAGGCCTGATGGATGAAGTCC
>JAPLKD010000014.1 GCA_026388245.1 Pseudomonadota bacterium
AGGCTCATGTGATATAATATTTTTTAAATATCCTGAAGTGACATTGTAAAACTATAAGTATGAAGGCCATTATACCATGTTAAAAAGCATCAATAGAAAAGATTTATACACCATTTTAGCCAAAAATAACCTCATTTCTGAGAAACAAATCATTGAAATCGAGCAAGTTAGAACCTCTTCTAAAAAGGAGATAGAAGATATAATACTGGACATGCATATTTTACAGGAAGAGGTATTTTTAAAGGCTTTAGCAGACCATATGAAGATTGAATTTATCAAAATTGATCCTTTGGAACTTGATTCGCGCGCGATCACAGAGATGATACCCGGTAAATTTGCCAAAGCCTATGGATTAATCCCTATAAAAAAACAGAACGATACCCTGACCCTTGCCATCTCTAACCCGTTTTTGCATTATCCCCTTGATGATATCGCAAAAATGACAGGATTGAAGGTAGAAATAGTGCTTTGCACAAAACAGAATATAAACAGTGTTTTCAATATGACTTACGGCCTGATGGATTCATTGTCCGCCGCAGAACAGGAAATGATCCTTCATGGAAAAATCAGCACTGTGGACCTGGGTAATTTAGAACGCTTGCATAAGGGGCTGCAAATTTCAGGGACTCAGGATCCTGCCTCGCGGCCAATCGTTCAATCGGTAAATAATCTTTTCTATTATGCATTTGACCAAAGGGCGAGCGACATTCACCTTGAACCGAAAAGGGATATCAGTATTGTTCGTTTCAGAATAGACGGAATTTTACATAATGTATATATACTGAAAAAAGTGGTTTACAACGCGATTGTTTCCAGGATTAAAACAATGGCGGGCATGAATATCGCAGAAAAACGACGCCCGCAGGACGGCAGGATAAAGATTATTCATAAGGAACAGGAGATAGAACTTCGTGTTTCTACCGTCTCTACGGCCTTTGGTGAAAAGGTAGTTCTGAGAATATTCGATCCTGATATTCTCCTGCAAGACATTGATGCATTGGGTTTTTCACCTGGCGATTCTGCATTATTCAACGAATTTATCCATCACCCCTATGGGATAATCCTTGTAACTGGACCTACCGGCAGCGGCAAAACTACAACCCTGTATTCGGCTTTAAATAAAATCAGCAGCACAGAGTTGAATATATGCACTATTGAAGATCCGATTGAGCTTGTACATGATATGTTTAATCAGGTTGCCGTAAACCCTCAGATTGATTTGACTTTTGGCAAAGTTTTGCGAACAATGTTACGTCAGGATCCTGATATCATTATGGTCGGTGAAATCCGCGATACAGAAACGGTTCAGAACGCAATACAGGCAGCGCTTACCGGCCATCTTGTGCTCAGCACGCTTCACACAAATGACGCCCCCACAGCAATTACACGCCTCATTGATATGGGCGGACAACCTTTTTTAATCGCTTCTACTTTAATAGGGGTAGTGGCTCAACGTCTCGTCCGTAAAATATGTCCGCATTGCAAAACATCATTTGAAGTAAAAGAAGAAGACCTGAAGAAGGAATTGGAAATTGATTCGGGCAGGAAAAAGCATATTATTTTGAAAAGAGGGGAAGGCTGTTTAGAATGCAGGGGAACCGGCTACTTCGGTAGAACGGCTGTTTTTGAAATTATGAAAATTAATGATGAGATACGTGAATTAACAAAAAACAAGGCGTCTTCTAACGAAATCCGCACAGCAGCGATAAAGGCCGGCATGGTTACACTCCGTGAAAATGCGCTGAAGAAATTATTTGACGGCACAACAACCATTGAAGAGACAGCCAAAATAATAAAAGGTATTTAAAACAGACAGGCAACCATGTGCTCTGCGTCGCCCCTCAGTTCGGGCATCTCTCCTGAACATACGCTTTGTCTTTTGTCGCACCTCGGATAATATGCACATCCCCCTGTTGCCTGTGCATCGTCCCCTGCCCTGTTTAAAAACCCTCCCCTTATCGAATCAATGAGCATCTGTGTGTAAGGATGCACAGGTTGGTAAAAGACCTCATCCGTTTTTCCGGCTTCAACCACTCTTCCTTTATACATGACAATGATTTCATCTGATATGAACCTCACCACATTGAGGTCATGGGACACGAAGAGCATTGAGATTTTTGTGCTCTCCTTGATGTCCATGAAAAGATTGATAATCTGGGCCTGAATAGATACATCAAGGGAAGACACGGGCTCGTCAGCTACGATAAGGGCAGGATTTACTGCAAGGGCCCTCCCGATGGCTACCCTCTGTCTCTGGCCGCCGCTCATTTCATGGGGATATTTATGAAAAAAGTCCTCACTGATACCGACACTTTTTAAGATTTCTGTAACGAGGTCTTTTGCCTGATTATTCTCAGCAATTTTATGGAATAAAACAGGTTCGGCTATGGCATCGTAGACTTTTACCCTTGGATTCAGTGACGAATAAGGGTCCTGAAAGATTATCTGCATATCCTTTCTCAGTTTCTTCAACTGTTTGTGAGTTATCCCGGCCAGATTGACCCCTGAAAAAACAATATTGCCATAGTCGGGTTTTTCGAGGAGTAATATACACCTCGCAAGCGTGCTCTTCCCTGAGCCGCTTTCACCTACAATACCCAGTGTTTGCCCCCGCTCTAATGTGAAAGAGACACCGTTTACCGCATTGACAACCTCTTTTTTGTACGAAAAGGCCGATTTCTTTACTTCATATGTCTTCTTCAGCCCTGATACAGAAAGCACTTCACCCATTTCTCATTTCCTGTGTCAAACATTGGCGGTTCATTTTCCTTACATTGAGGCATCACCTGAGTACATCGCGGGTGAAATTTACACCCCTCCGGCATTTCCGATAATCTCGGAACAAAGCCCGGTATAGTTTTGAGTCGTTTTTCCGTCCCTGAAAGTCCGAATATAGCATCTACCAGTCCCCTGCTGTATGGATGGAGGGGCTTCTCAAAGAAGTCATCAACACAATTTTGCTCCAACAATCTTCCCGCATACATGATGCCGATCCTCCGGGCTAACTTTCTGATAATATTAAGGTTATGGGTAATAAAAAGCATGGACATACCATATTGGGCAATCAATTCATTGAGCAGACAAAGTATCTGCGACTCTGTAGCAACATCCAGGGCTGTTGTGGGTTCGTCAGCAATAACGAGCGAAGGATTACACGATATTGCTATGGCAATGAGCACCCTTTGCCGTTGGCCGCCGCTCAACTGATGAGGATACTGGGTGTATTTCTTTTCCGGCTCGTCAAACCCGACCTGTTTTAAAAGCTTTAATGTCCTGTCCTTTACTTCCTTATTGGTTATATCGCGGTGGATTCTTATTGTTTCAGCGATCTGTTCCCCTACCCTTATAACGGGATTCAGCGCAGTCATGGGTTCCTGAAATATCATTCCTATCTTGTTGCCCCTGACCTGTTCCATCCTTTTTTCAGAGAACCCAACGAGATTATGGCCTTCAAAGATTATCTCCCCATTCATAATTCTGCCCGGAGGCGGAACAAGCCCCATTATTGAGAGGGCTGTCATTGTCTTTCCGCAGCCGCTTTCACCGACAAGACCGAATATTTCACCTTTTTTAATGTCAAAATCAACGTCGCAGACTGCATGAATGGTACCGGTGTCTGTAGCAATTGATGTGCTAAGGCTGCTTACTATGACTGTTGGTTCGTCCATGAAAATCTCTTTGATTATTTTAACCCTATGCATTATACTAATCCAATATAAAATGGCAAGCCAACAGTATACAAGCAATGAATTTATTATAACTACCTGAATCCGCATATAAAAATGAGGTCTACACTTAAAATTTCAGAACATTAAAAGGAGCATATTATGGTAGAGAACAATATCGGGGAAGGACTTACATTTGATGATGTTCTTCTGCTTCCATCCCTCAGCAGGATAATGCCTAAGGATATCGATGTATCGACATACCTTACGAACGCCATAAAACTGAATATACCCCTTCTCAGCGCAGCTATGGATACGGTCACCGAGGCCAAAACTGCAATATGCATCGCCCAGGAGGGCGGCATAGGGATTATCCACAGGAATATGGGCATTGAGGAGCAGGCTCAGGAGGTGGAAAAGGTTAAAAAATCTGAGAGCGGTATGATTGTTGATCCCATAACAATATCACCTGATCACAAGATAAAAGATGTGCTTGACCTGATGGCGAGATACAGGATTTCAGGCATACCGGTAACAAGGGGGAAAAAGCTTGCAGGTATCATAACGAACAGGGATTTACGGTTTGAGACGAATTTTGAAGAGAAAGTCGAAAATGTGATGACGAAGGAAAATCTTGTTACAGTTAAAGAAGGTATCAGTCTTGAAGAATCAAAAAAGATGCTTCACAAGCACAAAATTGAAAAACTGCTCGTTGTTGACAAAAACTATAATCTGCGAGGATTAATAACAATTAAAGACATTGAAAAGATGAGAAAATTCCCCTATTCATGCAAGGATCATTTTGGCAGGCTCCGTGTTGGTGCAGCGGTTGGCGTGGCGAAAGACAGGGATGCAAGGGTTGAAGCACTGTTGAGGGCCGGTTGTGATGTGATTGCCATTGACACGGCGCATGGTCATTCGGAAAATGTGATTGAATCTGTGAGAGAGATAAAGAAAAACTTTAAAGATGTGCAGCTAATTGCTGGAAATATTGCAACAAAAGAGGGTTGTGAGGCCCTCATAAAGGCCGGATGTGACGGGGTAAAGATCGGCGTTGGACCAGGTTCAATATGCACCACCAGAATCATTGCAGGAATCGGAGTGCCCCAGATAACCGCAATATTTGAAGTCGCAAAATCTGCTAAAAAACATGGAATCCCTATCATTGCCGACGGCGGCATAAAATTTTCCGGCGATATAACAAAGGCCCTTGCTGCAGGCGCTGACACGGTCATGATAGGAAACCTCTTTGCAGGTGCCGATGAATCACCCGGTGAAATGGTTCTGTATCAGGGCAGGACATATAAAGTTTACAGAGGGATGGGTTCGCTTGAGGCCATGAAGGAAGGCAAAACAAGAGACAGATATTGCATTGATGAAAACGAAATTGAGTCAAAAATTGTGCCGGAGGGTATAGAAGGCAGGGTTCCATACAGAGGCTCCCTCTCTATATGCATCAACCAGCTTATAGGCGGGATTAAGGCAGGAATGGGATATGTGGGGTGCAAGAACCTCAAAGAGCTTCAGGAAAATGGCCGGTTTATCAGGATAACATCTGCCGGTTTAAGGGAAAGCCATGTCCACGATGTTATAATCACCAAGGAAGCACCGAACTACAGGATTGAGTGAGAGGCCATGGATTACCATAAAGAAACGGTTCTTATTCTGGATTTCGGCTCGCAATATACGCAATTGATAGCAAGAAAGGTGCGTGAACTCGGTGTTTATTGTGAAATATATCCATACAATATGAGTCTTGAAAAGATAAACGCTTTCAACCCCAAAGGCATAATCCTTTCCGGGGGGCCGCGAAGCGTCACCGAAACCGGTGCGCCCGTCTGTGAAGAGGAGATATTCGCCCTTCAGGTACCTATTCTCGGTATATGCTATGGCTTGCAATTGATGACAAAGTTTTTCGGCGGTGAGATCGACAAATCAATAAAGAGGGAGTACGGGAAGGCACACATTTTCCTCGATGACCCGGACGGGCTTTTTAAAGGTGTCAAGGATGGTGATGTTATATGGATGAGCCATCAGGACAGGATCTTCCACATGCCAGAAGGGTTTAAAATCCTGGCACATTCAGATAATTCCCCCTATGCTGCAATTAAAAAAACAGATAGTAAAATTTACGGTGTCCAATTCCATCCGGAAGTACATCATACCCTGAAGGGAAAGCGGATATTAAAAAATTTCCTGTATAGCATCTGTAAGGTAAAGGGGCTATTTTCACCCAGGTCTTTTGTGGAATTGGCCATTGAGAAGATTCGTGCAGAAGTCGGAAATAACAAGGCGCTTTGTGCATTGAGCGGTGGCGTGGATTCCTCTGTTGTTGCAACCCTCATCCACAAGGCGATTGGAGACAATCTTCTCTGTGTCTTTGTAAATAATGGGGTACTGAGGAAGAATGAGGCCAAAGAGGTCCTTGATATCTTTGAAGGTAAGCTCCATATCAATTTAAAATATGTAGATGCAGAAGAAAAATTTCTTGCTGCCCTCAAAGGGGTGAGAGACCCGGAAAAGAAAAGAAAGATCATTGGAAGACTCTTTATCAAAATATTCGAACATGAAGCGTCCGGAATCGGAAATATGCAATACCTTGCCCAGGGGACTTTATACCCCGATGTTATTGAAAGCACCTCTTTTAGGGGTCCCTCTGCAACAATCAAGAGCCATCACAATGTTGGCGGACTTCCCAGGAAGATGAAAATGAAACTTCTGGAACCTTTAAGGGAACTCTTTAAAGATGAAGTGAGAATCGTGGGAAAAGAGCTTGGGTTGACCGACAATATCGTTTACAGACAACCTTTCCCGGGTCCGGGACTTGCTATCAGGATTATCGGTGATGTGACCACGGAGAGGCTTACTATCCTGAAAGATGCTGACAATATTGTAAGAGAAGAAGTGGAAAGAAACGAGAAATTCCGTCATATCTGGCAATCGTTCGCCATATTGATACCCGTAAATACCGTTGGGGTTATGGGTGATGAGCGGACATATGCCAATGTGATTGCATTGAGGATCGTTGAGAGTGAAGATGCAATGACCGCTGACTGGGCAAAAATCCCTTATGAAGTGCTTGATACGGTAGCACGGAGGATCATTAACGAGGTGCCGGGGGTCAACAGGGTAGTCTATGATATATCCTCAAAACCACCAAGCACAATCGAGTGGGAATAGATGATACCAATTTTGGATTGCAAATTTTGAATTGCGAATTTAAAGACAGAAAATGCATTGAACCTTGCGTGCTTAGGAATTCCAGGGGGATTTTCAGATGAAAGAATTCGTCCATTTGCATTTACATACACAGTTCAGCCTTTTAGACGGCGCTATACGGTTCGATCAGCTTTTTGACCTTGCCAGTTCTTATAAGATGAATGCCTGTGCCATTACAGACCATGGCAACATGTTCGGTGTTGCTGATTTTTATTTTGCAGCCAAAGAATTCGGTATGAAGCCCATACTTGGTTGTGAAGCCTATATTGCACCAAAATCCCGGTTTGATAAAAAAGGTGTCAGAGGCGAAGATAACGCCTATCACGTGATACTCCTTTCCATGAATAATGAGGGATACAAAAACCTGATAAAACTTATGAGCCTTGCCCAGCTTGAAGGTTTTTACTATGTACCAAGAATCGATAAGGAATTGCTGAGAACTTATAACAAGGGCCTTATCTGTTTGACTGCCTGCATCAAAGGCGAGATTCCAAACTCAATCCTTAAGGGTGATGAGAAGAAAACAAAGGATACAATAGAAGAATACTATTCCATGTTTGGAGACCGCCTCTTCTTTGAACTCCAGGACAACGGTCTTGTTGAACAGAAAAAGATAAATGAGGGTCTTATCGGCTTATCAAAGCATTACGGAATTCCAATCGTAGCTACGAATGATTGCCACTATTTGAGGAAGGAAGAGGCAAAGGCACACGAACTGCTCCTTTGCATACAAACAGGGAAAACTATAAACGATCAGAACAGGCTCAGCTTCAAGACTGAAGAATTTTATTTTAAATCACCCGATGAATTTGAACGTGCCTTTTCACAATATCCCGAAGCCCTCTCTAACACGGTAAAAATTGCAGAGATGTGTAACGTCGATATAAGTACAGACACATATCATTTCCCTGAATTTACGCCACCAAATAACCTGGAATTGAATGACTATTTTGAGGAGTTATGTGTAGATGGTTTCAATAAGAGAATCGATACCATCAAAGCATCCTATCCTGGTTTTTCCGGGGATTTATCTGAAAAGTACAGGGAGAGGCTCCATTACGAGATTGATGTAATCAAAAAGACAGGCTTTGCCGGCTATTTTTTGATTGTGGCAGACTTTATCAACTATGCGAAAACGCACGGTGTCCCTGTGGGACCTGGACGGGGTTCTGCTGCCGGGAGCCTTATAGCATATTGCCTCTGCATAACCGATATTGACCCCATAAAATATGACCTGATCTTCGAGAGGTTCCTGAATCCCGAGAGAATCAGCATGCCTGACATTGACATTGATTTCTGCAAGGACGGAAGGGAAAAAGTAATCAGGTATGTGACAGAAAAATACGGGAAAGATAACGTAGCCCAGATCATTACCTTTGGAACCATGAAATCGAAGGCCGCTGTAAGAGATGTAGGAAGGGCACTGGGAATACCCTATGCCGAGGTGGATAAGATTGCAAAACTGATCCCTGATGTAAATACGGGGATAAAAAGCTCTATAGAAGAAGAGCCGCAACTCAAAGAACTGTACCTGAAGGATGATAAAATCAAGGAACTCCTTGATAATGCAATCGTGCTCGAAGGTCTTGCGCGTCACGCATCAACCCATGCAGCAGGAATAGTCATTTCAAACAAACCCCTCACCGAGCACCTTCCGCTCTACAAGGGGCAGAAGGGTGAAACAGTCACCCAGTATCCGATGAAGACCATTGAAAAAATAGGGCTTATTAAGATTGACTTTCTTGGATTGGAAACCCTTACGCTTATAGACAATGTGCACAAACTGTTAAAATCTGAAGGTATAGATATCGATATCACAAAAATCCCCTTAGACGACACGAAAACATACGAACTGCTTTCCTCGGGCGATACATCAGGTGTGTTCCAGCTTGAAAGCAGGGGGATGAGGGATTTGCTCACAAGGCTCAAACCATCAAAGTTTGAGGATATCATGCCCCTCATAGCGCTCTACAGGCCTGGCCCGTTAAAGAGCGGGATGGTAGAAGACTTTATAAAAAGAAAGGATAATCCGTCTCTGGTAAAATACGAAACCCCGATGCTTGAGGAAATACTGAAAGATACCTATGGGGTCATTATTTACCAGGAACAGATCATGAAAATTGCATCAAAACTTGCCGGTTTTTCTTTAAAGGATGCCGATGCCCTGAGAAAGGCAATGAGTAAAAAGACCCCGGAAGTGCTCCAAAAGTATAAGGAACAGTTTGTGGGCGGCGCCGTTTCGAACGGTGTTGCACCGAATGTGGCTGAAAAGATTTATAGTGTCATTTTACGGTTTGGTGAGTATGGCTTTAATAAATCACACAGCACGGCATACGGTCTTATCGCCTATCAAACGGCCTATCTGAAGGCACATTACTATACCCACTATATCTCTGCAATGCTCACGGGCGAAGTAAATAACACCGACAAACTGATTAAATATGTTACGGAATGCAGGGAATCGGGCGTTGAGATACTGCCGCCTGATATTAACGAAAGCGATAAACCATTCTCTATTCTGGGTAACAAAAAGATACGGTATGGCTTGTCGGGTATCAAGAACGTTGGAGATGCAGCTATCGACCTGATACTCTCTGCGAGAGAAGAATCAGGAGGTTTTAGTTCTTTTGCACAGTTTTTAAGCGTAATCGATTCAAGAAAGGCGAACAAGAAGGTACTTGAAAGCCTTGCAAAGTCAGGTTGTTTTGATGCCATGGGGCTAAAAAGGTCCCAGGCCCTTCATGTGATACGTGAAAAATCTGATAAACCCCAGAAAAAGGATGGGAAAAACGGTTATGATCAGATGGAGATGTTCAGTGAACAGTTTTCCGTTAACGATACAATCACTATACCTGATATGGAAGAACTCACACACGATGAAATACTTAAAGGCGAAAAAGAGGCCTTTGGTTTTTATTTCAGCCAGCACCCCCTGAAACCCTATGAACATATTATAAGACAGATAACCCGTTATGACAGCCAGAAGATTAAAGAGTCTGATATAATTGAGGATATTGATTTTGTAGGGATAGTGAACGGCTATAGGGAGCTTACCACAAAAAGGGGTGACCGCATGGCCTATATCACCCTTGAAGATACGAAAGGGATTATTGAAGCCATTGTTTTTCCTGACCAGTTATCTAAGAATATTTCTATTCTCAAAAGCGATAAGCCTCTTGTGGTGAATGGATCGGTGGAAAAATTAGAGGATGGAACAGCCAAGATAAGGACAAAAAATATAACGCTCCTTGAAGACATTACCCGTGAAATGGATAAGATGGTGACAATCAAAGTTAACTGCGAAATCTTCAAAAAAGATGACCTGAAAAGACTGAAAGACGTACTTTTCAGTATCAAGGGAAAATCAAAGGTATCGATTGAACTTCGGCTCAACGGAGAGAAACGTCTGATACACGTTCAGGATATTAGAATCGATCATAATAAGTTGCATATTCTGCTGAAACATTTCCCTGAAGGAATCGAATATGATGAGGTAACGGATGAGATACTATCTTGATTTTGAGAAGAAACTTGAACCTTTAGAAAGAAGGATGCTTGAGATAGAAAGGTTTTACGGCGTCAACGATCCCCGCTATGCTAAGGAAATTGCCGCATTGTCGAAAAGGATATCCAAACTTGAAAAGGAGATATATGGCGATCTGACAAACTGGCATAGGTTGCAGGTATCAAGGCATCTGGACAGGCCGCACACCCTCGACTATATCGGTAATATATTTACGGGTTTTACAGAATTTCACGGTGACAGAAAGTTTAAAGATGATCCTGCCCTTGTAGCCGGTTTTGCGAGTTATGAAGATATAAGCTTTGCCGTTGTGGGACAGCAGAAGGGGAAAAACGTAAGGGAAATGGCATACAGGAACTTTGGCATGGCCCATCCAGACGGCTATAGAAAGGCTGTGAGGGTTATGGATATGGCCAACAGATGGGGGAAACCCATAATAACCTTCATTGATACACCTGGCGCCTTTCCCGGCGTAGGCGCTGAAGAGAGAGGTCAGGCAGAAGCGATTGCCTCAAGCATTCTTTTTATGTTTTCCCTGTCCGTTCCTGTTATTACTGTTGTTATCGGAGAAGGCGGGAGCGGGGGTGCGCTGGCAATAGGTGTGGGAAACAAAATCCTCATGCTGGAAAATGCCACCTATTCGGTCATATCACCTGAAGGCTGTGCGGCAATCCTCTGGAGGGACGGTTCAAAGGGGTCACTTGCTGCTGATGCGCTTAAGCCGACTTCTCATGACCTCCATAAGCTTAAAGTAATCGATGAGGTCATCAAAGAACCTTTTGGGGGAGCCCACAGGGACTGGCAGCAGACCTTTTCAAACATAAGAGAGCCTCTATCAAGGCATTTAAAAGAGCTTATGGGTTTTTCTCAAGATGAGTTAAAGCAGCAAAGATACGATAAATTCAGGAATATGGGTATTTTCCAGGATAAAAATTAACGTGTTTTCTGGAAATGTTCTTTCACCTGATACATGAATGCCTCGAGACGCGTGGTTATGTTTGTGGTGCCCTGACCATCATAGGCCACATTAATAACCGGCACATCATATTTCTTTTGAATCAGCTTCATGAGGGCGCTTGATATTGTTCCCGGCATACAGGTAAAGGGCATTGCATTGACAATGCCTGAAACACCTTTATCAAAGAAATCAACTGATTTTCCAACACTTAATATGGCCTCTCCCTCAAAACTCACGTGGAGGTAAGGACATGCCTTTTGAATAATGTCTTTTACCATTGGCTCTTCGCCGTACTTCAAATATTTTTTGAAGACCTTTTCCATCCTGTGTTCATCTTTCCTCTGAATATGCTCTGTAAGGAAAAACTTTAAAACGTTTTTGAAACTGTCAAGCTTCAGGCTCTTTGACCTGTGTATATAATTTACGTAGGTTATCCATTCGGTAAACGGTGCAAGCCATACCTGCCCGCCGAACTCCTCAATTTTTCTCACCAGGTCATCGTTGCTGAAACGATTAGACCGTATGTAAATCTCGCCAACTACACCAACTACAGGTTTTTCCACATCGTTTCTTTTTATGTTGATAAATGTGTTCATTATACCTTCGAGAGCTTCGAAAAGACTATTGCCATTCTTCTCTATGGACTCTGAGATCTGTGCAAGTGCTTCCTTGTATACCCTGTCCGTTTCTCCTTTAGTCTCTTCGCATGGCCTTATTTCATGGAGCATCTTCATAATGAGATCGGTAGCTACGATAGCCCTCCACGCTAATCTGGGAAATTTATTTCCAAGAATATTGAGTTCATTGTAGAATCTGTAGTCCTGATTTGGCGCATATATGGGAACACCTTCAAGGCCCATTTCATCAAGGACCAACCTGTGGAATCTATGATATTGGCCAAACCTGCACGGTCCCCCTCCTGACGGCATAAAGAATGCGCTCTTGTCGGGGTTAAAACCCTCTTTCTTAACGGTTTTCAGCATGTCACCTGTTGTAAGTATGCAGGGGTAGCACTCTTTACCTGTCGTAACTTTTCTGCCCCAATATACGGTCGACTCATCTGATTCCTCCATGACTTCGGCATCCACCCCACAGGCCCTGAAGGCGCTTGCAAGGGTAAGGGAGTGGTCACACATGGGGGGAATGTATATTTTTCTCCCTATGCCATCGGTGCTGAATTTTGTAACCCTTTTTCGTACTGATGTCGTTTGGTTTTTTGCATTTTTTATGCTGTCAAGAAATGCCTCCAGCCTCGTAACAACGCCTGCGTCAGCGCTGTGTTCATCAATCTCAAGCTGGAGGAATGGCTTGCCTTTTATGATCTTTTTGAAAAAGTGGGTAATGAATGAATCGGGGCCGCAGCCGAAGTTTGTAATATATATACCATAAAAATTATCCCGGTTCTTTGAAAGCTTTGCTGCCCTTAAAATCTTCTGCCCATAACCCCAGTACATATCCTTTAAGTCTTCATCGGTTTCTACACCCTCCATTAAGGGCAACATGTCTAATGGTATCGGTTTTACGCCGAGGTCTATCAATTTTTTGTGAATGTTCAGATTGGCACCAGGATCAGCGCTGTTGTATGGTCTCCCGATTATGACCATCACTTTATCATTTTCAGTAAGGTTTGAAAGGTACTGTATGCCCGCCTCCTGGCATTTTTCATAAAACATCTCCTGGCACTTCATGGCAATGTCGAAGGCCTTTTCAACCTCTTTTTTGTTTTTCTTCAGGGTCTTGCCGTATTTGGTGAGGTTCTTCAAGACCTCTTTGGTGCTCCTTCCGAAATAGACGATAGGAGAATCTATTTTGACCCCCGAGGATTCAAAGTCAATGGATGCCTTGACCGTATAAGGGATGGTTTGGGCATAAGGGCAAGAAAATGTATTCGAAACATGCTTAGAAGGACTTTTGAGATTTATTACGCTGGGGATAAAAATCCTTTTGACACCTTTGTGCATAAGGTTGAGAATGTGTCCATGGGCAAGCTTGATAGGGAAACACGACTCAACGATAATATTTTCTACACCTTCCTTGATCGTCTTGTTGTTAGTCGCATCGGAAAGAACTACAGTAAAACCGAGTTCAGAGAGGAATGCCTTCCAGAAAGGGAGAAAATCAAACATATTCAACATTCTTGGTATACCTATAGGCTCACCGCCTGTAACCTCTTTGTCGTATACACTGTGAAGGATTTCGTCCCTGATTTTAAAAAGATCCTGTATGCCTTTTTTCTCTACCCTCCTCACAACATCATATTTTTCACATCTGCTTCCGTAAAAGAGCGGCGACTCATGCTCGACTGTTACCTTCCTTATTTCGCAAAGGTTTTCGCATCCCTTGCATTCAAATGTATTAATCTCATATTGTCGTTTACTTAAATCAAAACCCTTAAAACTGCTCTTGTCCCAGTTTTTTTCTTTCATTGCAAGGATTGCAACGCCTATTGCCCCGGTCACGTCGTGGTGGGGAGGGATTTTTATCGGTTTTTTCAGCACCTTTTCAAAGGCTGCTATAACCCCTTTGTTAAAGGCAGTACCTCCCTGAAAGAATATCCTCTGTCCTACCCTCCTGTCCCCGACTACCTTATTTAAATAGTTCGTTACGATGGAATACGAAAGACCGCTCACAAGGTCATCGGTCCTTGCGCCCTTTTGCTGGTGGTGAATGAGGTCTGACTCTATGAAGACCGTACATCTCTCACCCATTTTCACAGGTTTCTTTGATGAGAGGGCAAGCTCCCCAAACTCTTCCTTTATTGAAATACCGAGTTTTTCAGCCTGTTCCTCGAGGAATGAGCCTGTTCCTGCTGCACATGCTTTGTTCATCTCGAAATCGATAATAACACCGTCGTCAATGCTTATATATTTTGAGTCCTGACCGCCGATCTCGAAAATTGTATCCACTTCAGGGTCAATATTTATTGCTGCCTCTGCCTGGGCAGTTATTTCATTCCTCACGATGTCGGCGCCTATAAAATCGGCGGTGAGGTACCTCCCTGACCCTGTTGTTCCGGCACCGATGATCTCTACATAATCGCCTATCTCTTCTCCGAGTTCGGCAAAGCCCCTCTTCACTGCCTCAAGGGGCCTTCCTTCAGTCATAAGGTACCTTTTTGCAAGGACATTTTTGTTTTCATCGATCAAAACAAGGTTTGTGCTGATAGATCCCACATCAACACCGAGATATGCCCTTGTTTTTGTATAGACGCTCACCATTTCATAGGAAACATGGAGGTTTTCTTTTGAAAGCGATAAGGGTTCATGTCCTTCTTCGGCTTCTTTCTTTGCTAAAAAGTCATTCAATTTTTCGAATCCGATAAATGTGTGTTTCAGCGTCGGATCATCGAGCACTGTGTATATAGCCCCGACAGCCCCCATAGAGGTAAAATATTCAGGAACGATAAATTCCCCATCCTGCAAGGCAAAAACGTCTCTAATTGCCCTTTTCATGCCTGCATTTGCCGCAACACCTCCTACAAATGCCACAGGATTTTTGATGTCCTTGCCTTTGGCAATATTGCTTTTGAAATTTCTCGCAAGTGCATAGCACAAGCCTGCTACAATCTCATAATCAGGGGTTGCAATCTGCTGGAGATGAATCATATCGGACTTGGCAAAGACCGTACATCTCCCTGCAATCCTTGGCGGATTTTTCGACTTTAACGCCACTTCACTGAATTCTTCGATGGTAAACCTGAGCCTGGAGGCCTGCTGGTCTAAAAATGAACCTGTACCGGCCGCACATAACGCATTCATTGAGAAATCCTTGACTTTCAGCCTTCCATCTTTGCTGCCACCCTCAAATACAATGAGCTTTGAATCCTCTCCGCCGATATCAATAACGCTCCTCACATGGGGATAAAGATGGCCGAATCCCCTTGACAGTGCTACAATCTCGTTTACAAAGGATGCACCGATCAATGATGCAAACGTTTTTGCTCCTATGCCGGTTGTTGCAATGAATTCAATATCGTATGTTTTTAATGTTTCTTCAATCGCATACTTAGCTGTTTCGATTGCCCTACCCTTGTGGCGTATGTATTCGTCTTTTACGATACGCCCGGATATGTCCATCACAACGAGATTTACACTGACAGAACCAACATCAATACCTACTCTAAACATACTTATATATCCCCCGAGGCACTAAAGGTTTTGATTTTATAAGGGTCTTATGTTACTTATAATGAAAATGGGTGTCTAATCAATAAAAAACATCAATGGCGGGTAATAAGATACCGATATGAAAAGATTACATATATTTGTGAGCGGGATGGTCCAGGGCGTTTTTTTCAGACAGAGCACAGCAATGAAAGCCAGAGAATTCGGTTTAAAGGGCTGGGTGAGAAACCAGAGGGACGGAAGAGTGGAGCTTGTCTGTGAAGGGAATGAAGATAGTTTACATACAATGATTGCATGGTGTGAAAAGGGGCCAAAGGGAGCATTTGTCGACAGTGTAGATACCCGGTGGGAAGAATTCAATGGCGAATTTAATAACTTTAAAATCGTATACTGAAAAAGCAGTGTCAAAAATATCCGCTAAAAACGATTATTATCCTGTGTTTTTCAACATCGGAGGCAAACTGTGTATCGTTATCGGCGGCGGGACAGTTGCAGAACAAAAAGTAAAGATACTTCTGAAGTTCAATACAAGGATCAGGGTAATAAGCCCCGTAATGACGAAAAATCTTTCC
Source organism: Pseudomonadota bacterium (assembly GCA_026388245.1). Taxonomy (GTDB): domain Bacteria; phylum Desulfobacterota; class Syntrophorhabdia; order Syntrophorhabdales; family Syntrophorhabdaceae; genus MWEV01. Next base: position 16,062 of record JAPLKD010000014.1, read on the forward strand.
GTGCTCTCTCAAAAAGGCAAAATTGAAACTATTTCAAGGGAATATAGAGATGGTGACCTGGATGGGGCTGTACTGGTTTTTGCTGCCACCAACAAAAAGGAAACAAATGAAGCCATTAAAAAAGAGGCATTAAAAGGGCATATTCCCGTCAATGTGGTGGATGACCCGGATCTCTGTGATTTTATAGTTCCGTCCATTGTAAAAAAGGAATCAATCGTTATTGCCATTTCAACATCCGGTACCCTGCCCTTGCTGTCAAAGATATTGAGGAAGGATATCGGCAATCTGGTGTCACAAGATTATCTTACATATGCAGAAAAAATCGGTAAGTTCAGAAGGCTCCTTATAGAAAGCATACACGATAAGAAAAGAAGGAAAGAGATACTCGCTGAAATCAGCAAAACGGGTGTTGAGGAACTGGCTGGAATGGATACAAAAGCTATTAAAACAAAATTTCTCAGAAATTCATAATGAATATTTATTTTTTTTACATATCGCTGTTTTTTTATCTTCTGTCCACTGCCTGCTATCTGTTATTTCTGACTATGAACAGGAATATTATTGAAAAGTTTGGCCATTATTCCCTCTTTTCAGGTTTTTGTATCCATTTTCTGGCTACCCTTGTCAGGTATTTCAACGCAGGATATACACCGATAACGAATATTTACGAGTCCCTCTCGTTTTTCAGCTTATGTATAGCAGGTTTTTTTCTTTACCTTAAGAGAATCTACAGGATAGAGATTATCGGGTGTATCATTCTCCCCATCCTGTCCGTATTGTTAATCTGGGCATCAACCTTTCCCACGGAAATCAGACCCCTTCCTCCAGTGCTTAAGAGTTACTGGCTGCCAATACATACGATTTTTTCTTTTGTCGGGAATGCAATTTTTTTCATCAGCTTTTTTATATCGCTCCTGTATCTTGTTGTAGAAAGAGGTATAAAAAAGAAGAAGTTTCCATCCATTGCAACACGATTTCCTTCCCTTGAGACCCTTGATTTAATTAATTACAGGTGCATGTCCTATGGATTCCCCTTTCTTACCGTAGGAATTATTACGGGCTCGATCTGGGCGAGCGTTGCCTGGGGCTCATACTGGAGCTGGGACCCGAAGGAAACATGGTCGCTTGTCACATGGATCGTCTACGCCATACTTATCCATAACAGACTTGCGATCGGGTGGAGGGGAAGAAAAACAGCGTACATGATGATCATCGGTTTTTTTTTCATCCTCATAACCTTTCTGGGCGTTAACTTTTTTGCAGGAGGACTTCATTCGTATATTTAGAAAACAAAGGACAGGTATTGAGAAATATTAAAACGAAACACAATAGAAGGTGACGAAATATTGGAGGATTTTCAAAAAGTTTGACTTCTGACATCTTGCTTCTGGAAAAAAACATGCATATAAACGTATTTGGCCTTAATCACAATACTGCCCCGATAGAGATCAGAGAGAAGCTCTACTGTTCGGAAAGCGATGTACCGGTAATCTTAAAAAAGCTGAAAGATTGGGGTTTATATGAGAGTGTTGTTATCTCTACCTGTAACAGGACGGAAATATATTTCTGCTCCGATGATTCCAATAATTCTGAAGAGTCCATCAAAAAGATAGATGCTTTTTTGATGGAACACTTTGGGGTAGCGTTGGATTGGCTGAAAAACTATACCTACCGGTTCTGTGATGAAGAGGCATACAGGCATTTATTCCTTGTTGCATCGGGGCTTGATTCGATGGTCATCGGGGAGCCCCAGATACTCGGTCAAGTAAAAGATGCATACAGAATGGCAACTTTCCATAATACGACTGGTTTTTTCCTCGATAAAGCCTTTCATAAGACTTTTAATGTGGCAAAGAGGATACGAACAGAGACAAGAATCGGATACAACCCCTTATCGATAAGCTCCATGGCAATTGAGCTTTCTAAAAAGATCTTCGGTGAGTTGAACCGGAAAAAGATACTTGTCATCGGCGCAGGCGAGATGTGTGAAATTGCACTGAAATACTTTAAAAAAGAAGGTTTAACCGGGATATTTATCACAAACAGGACTTTTCAGCATGCACAGAAGCTCGCAGAAGACATTACAGGAATCCCCTGCCCTTTACAGGACATCCCGGACCTGCTAACGAAAGTTGATATGGTGTTGTCTTCAACGGGCTCCGAAAAACCGATTATTGATAAAGAACTTGTTGTATCCATTATGAAAAAAAGAAAGAACAGACCTCTGTTCTTTATTGATATTGCTATGCCAAGGGATATTGATCCGGAGGTAAATCACATCGAAAACGTCTATCTCTATGATATTGACGACCTCAAAGGACTCTCGCAGCAACACCTCTCCGACAGGTTGAAGGAATCAGAAAAGGCACACACCATTATCGAAGAAGAAGTGGTTAAGTTTTCTCACTGGTTAGAACAGTTGGAAAAAAACCCGCTCATTACACATATTATCGATGTAGTGGAAGAAACAAGGTCAAATGAACTGAAGAGAATGATGCAGAAGATGAAATATGTTGACGAAGAAACGTTGAGAAACATGGATTTACTGACAAGGAGCATTGTTAATAAGCTTATTCACAGGCACATTTCCTTGATCAGGCAGAATGGAAGCCCTTCTTTGCTAGAAATAATGAAGCAATTGTTTAAATTTGAGGAAGAGAATGAAAAAGAAATGGACAGTGGGAACGAGGGGAAGTAAGCTCGCCCTCAAACAGACTGAAATAGTCATACAAGCCCTGAAAACACTATATCCATACAATGAATTTGCCGTAAAGATCATTAAAACAACGGGCGACACGATCTGGGACAAGCCTCTTCATCTTATTGGCGGAAAAGGACTTTTTGTAAAAGAGATTGAAGATGCCCTTTTAAAAAATGAGATAGACATGGCTGTACACAGCATGAAAGACCTCCCCTCAGAACTTGAAAATGGGCTTGTTATAGGGGCAGTTCTTGAGCGGGAAGACCCACGGGATGTTTTTATCTCTTCAATCCATGAAAGTATTCAGGATATCCGGGAAGGGTCACGTATAGGGACAAGCAGCACGAGGAGAAAATCCCAGATTCTCCATTTCAGAAGAGGATTGGAAATTGTTCCTCTCAGGGGTAATGTTGACACGAGGATAAAGAAATTACATTCACATGCCCTTGACGGGATTATCCTCGCCTATGCCGGTGTAAAAAGAATGGGTTTTGACAATTTTATAAAAGAAGTTCTCCCCTTTGAAATCATGGTGCCCCCATCAGGTCAGGGCGCTATCGGGATTGAAACGAGAGATGAAAGTGATTCCGTCAAATTATTAATGCCACTGAATCATGAAAATACTTTCCATGAAGTCACAATAGAAAGGGAATTACAGTCAATGATTGGAGGAGGCTGCCAGGTTCCCCTTGGAATAAACGCCAGCATAGCAAGCAATATATTAACCCTTCATGTTGTTCTCGGCAGGGAAGATGGTGAACCCCTTGTAAAAGAAACGTGTATTGAAGATGTGGAAAATGCAAAAAATATGATGTCCCGTATCCTTAGATTAATAAGAGACAAACAAAAATGCCTCCCAAATCAATGAGAGGCATTTTTTAAGAAAACCGTATTAATGATCGGGGTAGGCTAAACTGCTTCCTTAAAGGCTTTGCCTGCTTTGAATTTTGGCACCTTGCGGGCAGGTATCTTGATTTCCTTGCCTGTTCTCGGGTTTCTCCCCTTCCTTGCTTTTCTATTAGATACTGAGAATGTACCAAAGCCAACGAGTGTTATCTTTTCTTCTTTTTTCAAAGCTCCCTTGACACTGTCAACAAATGCGTCCAATGCCTTGCCTGCTGCTACTTTAGAAATTTTAGCGCCCACTGCCATCGTACTGATTAATTCTGCTTTTGTCATATGTACCCCTCCTTTAGAGTATTGACTTTGGTAGCTTTAATAATAACCACCCTTTAAATACTTTATACTTCTTATGATAAAAAATATGCAACACAATTTTTATCATTTTTTAATTTTTTTAGGGGGTTGCTTTGTGACCAACTTTTGTAGTGGAGAAAATAGTGGAGAGATTGTATCATATTACACACCCAACTTTTATGGAGGACTAATGAGCGGCATTTTCGGCATTGTATCAAAGAAAAATTGTACAAACGACCTTTTTTACGGAACGGACTACCACTCACACATGGGAACCGAGTATGGCGGAATGGCCGTTCTGGGAAAACGTTTCTATCGTTCGATTCATGACATCAGCAAGTCTCAGTTCAAGTCTAAATTTTACGAAGAATACAAGGGGATGGAGGGAAACCTGGGTATCGGGGTCATCAGCGACCGTGACGCCCAGCCCCTGATCATCGGTTCAAAGTTCGGAACCTTTGCTATTGTTTCTGCAGGCCTTGTGGAAAATACCCATGAACTTGCTATGGAGCTTATACAGCAGGGTGAAACCTTCGGTGAGATGTCAAGCGGAGGGGTTAACGCCGTTGAGGTTATCGCCAAGCTGATCAATCAAGGAGAAACCCTTATTGATGGGCTCGTGAAACTCTATGACCGGATCAAGGGGTCTGCTTCCATCCTTCTCATGAAAGAAGATGGAATTTATGCGGTCCGGGATCGATTTGGCAGAACGCCTCTCGTCATTGGAGAGAGTAATGGAGACTATGTTATAGCAACAGAAACATGTTCATTTCTCAACCTGGGGTATCAAATTGCAAAGTATCTCGAACCAGGCGAGATCATTCGTCTTGGAAAAGACGGGTTGAAGGAACAACTTCCAGGCAGAACAACAAACCAGATATGTTCATTCCTCTGGATTTATACAGGATATCCCGCTTCGAGTTATGAAGAGATCAACGTTGAACTTGTCCGCGAACGTTGCGGGAGATTTCTTGCGAAAAATGATAATGTGAAGGCTGATCTTGTGGCAGGAGTTCCTGATTCCGGAATTGGACATGCCGTCGGATATGCTATGGAATCTGGAATTCCCTTCCGGAGACCATTAGTCAAATATACGCCGGGTTATGGAAGGAGTTATACGCCTCCTGCTCAGGAGATGCGGGACCTTGTGGCAACCATGAAGCTCATTGCAGTGAAGGATGTTATTGCCGGAAACCGGATTGTCCTCTGTGAGGATTCGATTGTCCGCGGAACACAGCTTAAAAATTATACTGCAAAAAAACTCTGGGAATCAGAGGCAAAGGAGGTACATGTCCGTCCAGCCTGCCCTCCCCTTATGTTTCCCTGTAAATTTGCCCTGTCAACTCGCTCCATGGACGAACTTGTTGCCCGCCGTGCCATAAAGGCGCTCGAAGGGTATAATACTGAAAATGTAAGAGATTATCTCGACGACCGGTCTGAGAAGTACCGGAAGATGGTGGATTGGATTGCCAGCGAACTTGAAGTTACGACATTGAGATACCAGCGAATCGACGACATGGTCAAGGCAATTGGTCTTCCCCGGGAAAAACTCTGCCTTCACTGCTGGATAGGAGAATAGGTAGCTCATGGCTGATGGAACTGCCTTAATGTTTTTGCCATGAACTATCAGCTATGAGCTATGAGCTGAATTATTATCCCCTTGATTTAGCATGGTTTTTAAGGTATAATATCCCTTCGATAGTCAGAAACTTCATCGAACCATTCACACTATAATGTAATGAGGGAGTATGGAACAGGGCAACATTAGAAATATCGCGATCATCGCCCATGTAGACCATGGGAAAACAACACTGGTAGACCAGCTTTTCAGGCAGAGCGGGATGTTTCGTGACAATGAAGTAGTGGAAGAACGCCTCATGGATTCAATGGACCTTGAAAAAGAACGGGGTATAACGATTACTTCAAAAAACGGCTCCTTCGTTTACAAGGATTTCTTTATTAATATCATCGATACACCGGGACATGCAGATTTCGGCGGCCAGGTCGAAAGGGTTCTTAAAATGGCTGATGGCGCACTTCTCCTCGTTGATGCAGCAGAAGGGCCGATGCCACAGACCCGTTTTGTCCTCAAAAAAGCACTTTCCCTGAAAATACCTGTTGTTGTTGTGATCAATAAAATAGATAAACCGGCGGCAAGGTGTGAATGGGTAGTAGATCAGGTCTTTGATCTTTTTGTAAAACTGGATGCACCCGACGATATACTCGATTTCCCTTTCATCTATACCTCTGCAAAGGCTGGTTATGCAACATTTGACCATACCCAGAATCAGGGCACGATGATCCCGCTTTTCGAACTGATTGTTAATGCTGTTCCGCCTCCGGTGGGTAATCCCGAAGCTTCTCTGCAGATGCTTGTAAGCTCCCTTGCATACTCTCCTTTTCTCGGAAGACTTGCTATAGGAAAGATAACTTCCGGACTGTTAAGCATAAATAAAGACGTTATTGTTTCAAAAACTGACGGTTCAATATCGCCTGCCCGTATCACAAAGATCTACCGGTTCAAAGGCAGCGGCAAGGAAGAAGTTGAGACTGCCGGTGTCGGAGAAATCGTCGCGGTAGCCGGTATGGAGTCAATTACAGTTGGAGAGACCCTTACCGACCCTGAAAACCCCCTTCCCCTTCCCGGCATAGATATAGACCCGCCAACAATATCCATGAACTTTATCCCTAATGACTCGCCCTTTGCAGGAAAGGAGGGGAGATTCCTTACTTCACGACATATCCGTGAAAGGCTCATTCGTGAAACGCTCTCGGACGTTGCACTCGTCGTGGAAGAATTGACTGATAGCATTGGATACAAAGTGTCCGGCAGGGGAGAACTTCACCTCTCCATTCTTATTGAAAAGATGCGCAGGGAGGGCTATGAATTTCAGGCTACACGGCCCAGGGTCATATTTAAAGAGGGAGATGAGGGAATACTCGAACCATACGAAGAACTCACCATCGACGTTGATGAGCAATACTCAGGAAACGTAATCGAAAACCTCGGAAAAAGGAAAGGCCTGATGGTAGAAATGCATCAGAACAAAGGGATGGTGAGGATGATATACAGGATTCCCACCAGAGGGCTTATAGGTTTCCGTTCAGAATTCATGACCGAGACAAAAGGTATGGGCACGATGAGCTACATATTTGACGGTTATGACCGGTATGCCGGTGAAATGAAGAACCGGAACAACGGAACCCTTGTGGTAATGGAAGAGTGCAGTAGCGTGGCCTATGCCCTCTTCAACCTTCAGGAAAGAGGACAATTGTTTATAGGGCCCGGTGAAAAGGTCTATGGTGGCCAGATCATCGGTGAACACAGCCGCGAGAATGACCTTGTAATAAATCCTGCCAAAGGGAAAAAACTTACCAACATGAGGGCTTCAGGCTCTGATGACGCCGTTATTCTCACTCCTTTCAGAAAAATGAGCCTGGAGGATTGTATTGCCTACATCAATGAAGACGAGCTTGTCGAAATAACACCTCTCTCAATCAGATTACGAAAGATCATGCTTGACGAAACTCAGCGCAAACGGGCAAAAATAGCTGCTGCAAAAGCGTAATAAACAAGATATAATATCTGGTAGACTGTTCAGCATATCAGCATAGGGGGTATGACATGACATTCAGCAGGGTGGCCCGATTCATCATATTAGCGTTACTAATTGTTTTTTTCTTCTCTGCATCGAGAGTCATCGGCGTGTACGTGGATTGGCTTTTTTTCAGAGAAGCAGGCTTCGAAGGGATATTTACAAGGGTTTTATCCGCCGAGGTGCTTACGGGCTTTATCTTCGGTGTTGTTTTCTTCGTCTTTGTTGCTGCCAATGTCCTCTTTGCATCCACGATCAAGGTGCCTCCCATCGATGTTATGTTCATGGGTCAGATGAGAATGTCTATTGATCCAAACAAATTCAGCAAATTATTTAAAATTTTCGGCTTATTTGCTGCATGCTTCGGCGGGGCATTAAGCGCCTTATGGGGAAGCAGCCTCTGGTCCCAGGCGCTCGCCTTTTTCAATAGCATCAATACAGGAAAAACAGACCCGATCTTCAGCCATGACTTGAGTTTTTACCTCTTCAAACTTCCCTTATATGAATCTTTGAACGTGTATGCAGGCTTTCTCCTTTTCTTTACTATCCTCCTTGTGGGTGCAGGATATGTCATGCGGGGCGGTTTCCTTTTTCTTGGCAACAGGGTATCTCTTGTAAAACGCGCAAAAGAACATATGTCCCTGCTTATTTTTTTGTTCTTCGTGAAACTTACCTTCGGATTATATCTCGACAGGTTCGAAACGCTCTATTCCTCGCATACCATTATTACCGGCGCCGGTTACGCTGATGTGCATGCAAAGCTCATTGTACTTGGGATTTTGGCTCCCCTGACGTTTATCGGGGGTGTTGTAATCCCCTTTGCAGTCCTTAAAGAAAAGTTTAAAATTGCACTCTATCCGGTTATCGGGCTTGTTGCAGTGTATCTCCTCGGAGTGGTGGCTTATCCTGGCCTCCTCCAGAATTTCAA
>JAPLKD010000058.1 GCA_026388245.1 Pseudomonadota bacterium
CATAGGCGCCAACCCCATAGAATACGCAGTGGTGGAACTGGAAAATCCCTCCGTATCCGAGAACAAGGTTCAGGCTTGTGGCAAGAAGACCGTAGAGTAAAATGATCGATACGAGATAAACGTAGAATCGCGGGAGAAATGCAGGGGACAACAGAAGAACGATAATGCCTGCACCCAGCCAAAAAAAGGTTTTCTTTCTCATATGCACTCCATTACCACGTAGACTTGAGGAGCCCGGTAGGCCTGAACAACAATACGATAACCACAGCGAGGTAAGGGAAGATTATACCGAATTGCGGCCATATGAGAATGCCCATAGACTGGGTGAGACCGAAAATCAGTGCGCCGAGCAGTGCGCCCCAGATGTTCCCCAATCCTCCCATAATAACAATGAGGAATGCCTCTATAATGAGGTTATGGTCCATGCCGAGGGTAACGCTCACCGTAGGCGCCACAAGGACACCCCCAAGCCCGGCAAGGAAACAGCCGATGACAAAGACGGATGCAAAAACCCAGCTTACGTTGATGCCGACAGCGCCCACCATCTCCCTGTCTACTGCTGCCGCCCGTGCAATCTTTCCAATTTTGGTCTTATTCGTCAGAAGCCAGAGGAGTATTGCCACAATGGGGCCCGCAACGAGAAGGAAGAGGTTGTAGAGGGGGAAGGGAAGGCCTCCAAAGAGGGGCACAAAGCCCTGAAAAATATGGGGCACCGGTACTGATTTGTACTCGCTGCCCCATACAAGTTTTACAAGGTCACCAAAAACGAGGGAAAACGCAAAGGTAAGGAGGAGGAGCATGAGGTGCTCCCGTTCGTAGAGGAACTGAAACATTCCCCTTTCCGCGATAAGGCTTATAAAGGCCACAACGAGAGGGGCAATGATGAGGGCCATCCAGAAACCGGCAGAACCGCCGCCGAACAGCTTTGTCACCGTGAAAGCGGTGAAAGCCCCGATCATATAGAGTGAGCCATGGGCGACATTGGGGATCCTTAAGACACCCAGAATGAGGCTCAGGCCTGATGCCACAATGAAGAGGATAGTGGTACGGCTCAGGCCCACAAAGATCTGTGACAGAACACCCGCCGGTATTATCGAATAGATAAAGTCCACGATCCTCTCTCCTCTTTTCTTTTATTTCTTACGGAGCTTCAGAACCTCCTCACACGTGGGCATATAATCTTTCGGTGGTACAACCTGGGTGTCGCCTGAGACGAGGAAATCATATTTAGCGTCTTTCTTGGTGACCCCAAAATATGTGGGGAGCTCAAGCTGGTGATCGCAAGCCCTTATTGCCAGCGGTCCTACAGGGCTATCTATCTTCAAGCCCTCAAGGGCATTAATTAGTGCCTCCTTGTCTAACTTTCCCGCCTTTTTGTAACCCTCTGCGATAAACAGGGCCGTCATATATCCCGTCAGCGCGCTTGCCTTCGGGTATCTCTTATAGGCTTTCTGGAACTCATCGGCAAAGGCTTTGTTTGCCGGTGTGTCAGGGAAGTAAAAGAGATAATTGGAAGTTCCGTATACACCCTCCGGTGCGTTCTTACCCTGAGGCAGAAGCGTTCCAAGCTCGTTTGCAGTATGTTGATAGAACGGTATCTTCTCCGCTAAACCGGTCGCCTTTGCAGCCTTCTGGAAGTTGACCATGCCCGACCCGCCGGTGGCTACTATGATAAAATCAGGCTTCGCAGCCATAATCTGGGTAATGTAGGGCGTAAAATCGGGCTCCCCCAACTTCCACCAGGACTGACCCATGAGCTGCACTTTAGGATTAAGCTTTTTCAAATTATTCCACACCGCGTCGGCTATGGCATGACCGTACTCATAGTCATCCCCGCAAATCCAGTACTTCACAAAAGGCTTCTTCGCCAGGGCGACGCCTGCAGCCCTGCCCGCCATCTCTGTATTCTCGTTCATGTTAAACACATAGCGGTGCCCTTTCTCGCCAATTATCTTCTCGCTTTTCGAGTAGGTTACGAAGAAGGGCATCTTTTCTTTTCTCGCGAAATCTGAAACTGCAAGAGCGGTGCCGCTGTTAATGGTCCCCATGAGGAGGTCCACATTTTCCTTCATAACAAGCTCTTTAGCCATTGCCAACCCGATATCGGGCTTAAACTTTTCGTCCCTCGTGGTGTATTCGATTTTTTTCCCGAGGACGCCGCCCTTCGCATTAATTTTATCGACGGCAAGCCTGAACCCATCAAGCACATCCAAGGTATAGGTCGACGCAGGCCCCGTGTAGGTGTCAACAATGCCAACTTTTATTGTGCTTTGTGCATACGTGAGTGGACATACCATAAACAAACCGACAAAAAACAACAAAGACATGGAAAGTAATACTGATTTTTTCATAGCTACACCCCTTTTGTGTTTTTTTACTGCCTATCTTTGTATCCTTACATGAAACTTTTAAAATATGTAACCTTATTTGTCAATATTAATCCTGTTGTTTGTCCTGATTGTTTGTTGCAAAGCGTCAGACGTTTTTTATTTGACATGCATCGGTTTTTATATAAGAATTTACAGTCATTAAAATTCCCAAATAAAAAAGGAGGGATCATGTTTAAAAAATCGCTTTTTATAATCTTTGTGTTAATTGCCTTTGCTTTTTCGTCCTTTGCCGTTGTCGAGGCAAAAACGGTCGTTAAATACGGTCATGTCGGGCCGCCGATTCACCCACAGCACTTTGGCGCATTAGCATTTGCAAAATATGTTACTGAGAAGACAAAAGGTGAAATTGAGGTACAGGTATTTCCCCTTGGTCAGCTTGGCGGTGAACGATCCATGACAGAACAGGTCCAGGCCGGGACCCTTCATATGACGGCTGTAACATCAGGAGTGCTCGCCAATTTTGTGCCTGAGATCGGTATCATTGAATTGCCTTTTGTCTATCCGAACAGAGAAACGGCATATAAAGTTCTCGATGACAAGGAAGTCAAGGAAAGGTTTGCCAGGTTCTGTGATCCAAAAGGGTTTGTTTTCATTGGATACACCGAGAATGAATTCAGGGACATGACAAACTCAAAAAGACCTATAAAGAAACCCGACGATTTAAAAGGATTAAAGATACGGGTCGTCGAAAGCCCCCTATTTATTGATACATTTAAAACGCTCGGCGCCAACCCTACCCCCCTTCCTTTCCCGGAAATCTATAACGCCTTGCAGCAGAAGGTGATAGACGGTCAGGACAACCCGCTCTTTACATCAATTATGATGAAATTCACCGAAGTAAATAAATTCGCCACCGTAACGAACCATATCCTCACCGAATGCCCGACAGTGGTGAACAAAAAATTCTGGAACTCCCTTACCCCTGAACAGCAGAATATTTTCAGGGAAGCCGCGGAAGTCCAGATTAAAGTGAACCGCGAAGGCAACGCAAAAGGCAGTGCCGATGCCGTAGAGAAGGCAAGGGCTCAAAAGGTGGATGTATACATCTTGACTGCTCAGGACAGGGCGGTCTTCAAAAAGGCTGTGAAACCCGTTTACGACAAATACAGAGGAGTCTTCGGCGCTGAGTGGTACGATTACTTTCTGAAGAAGGTTGATTACTACTCAAAATAAGGCTGAATGAACGATCTGATAAAAAGGCTGAATAAATTCGAGGAGGGTGTCCTTGCCTACACCCTCCTCGCCATCGCCATTTTTACATTTGTTGAAACCGTATTACGGTACACCATCTCCTATACGTTTACATGGTTTAATGAACTTGCAAACTATACAATCATTTTCTGCACATACCTCGGGGCGTCGATCGGGGTTAAATACGGCACGCACTTCTCTATGGAGGCCCTGACAGAATATTGCCCTGACAAGGTAAGCCATCTCTTAAAAACCGCGGCCTATTTTATCTCCGGTATCGTGGCCCTCCTTTTCGTTTATTACGGCACAAAACATCTCTTCAGTTTAAAATCCTTCGGCGTGAAGAGTTCTGCCATGCAGATCCCCATGTATATCCCCTACATACCGATACCATTGTTTTCCATTTCCATAGCCTTCAGGTTTTTTGCCTTGTCGTACAGGCATTTCAACGGCTTCTTAAAGGGTGAGCCCTTTGAAAGGATCGGGAGAAAATAACCGATGACGCTGACCATCGTTCTCCTTTGCTTTTTTACACTCCTGGCGCTTAGTATGCCCATCTCCCTTCTCCTTGCCGCCACTACCGCTGTTTACCTCATCTTTATCGCCAATACACCGGTAACATCCCTTATTCAGCAGCTCTTTAACGGGCTCGATAATTTCGTCCTCCTTGGTGTGCCTTTTTTCATACTCGCCGGCAACATCATGGCAGAGGGCGCCATATCCAACAGACTTGTGGGGGTGATGAAGCTTTTTGTGGGCAGGTTCACCGGCGGCCTCGCCATGGCATCCGTCATGGCCTGCATGTTCTTTGCCGCCATATCAGGTTCTTCTCCGGCCACTGTTATCGCCATAGGGAGCATCATGATGCCGGCGCTTATCAAAGAAGGCTACGGCGACAGGTTTTCCATAGGACTTCTTACATCTGCAGGCTCTCTCGGTATCCTAATACCCCCAAGTATCCCCATGATCCTCTATGCCCTTGTTATGAATGTCTCCGTTGCGGAGATCTTCATGGCTGGTTTCCTGCCCGGCATCTTTATAGGGTGCTGCCTCATGGGCTACTCCTACTTCATGTCGCGCAAACACGGCTGGCGCTCCGAGGTGCATTACACCGCAAAAGACGGGCTGAAAATCATAAAAGACGGGATATGGGCCTTATTCCTTCCTGTCCTTGTCCTCGGCGGGATATACGGCGGCATTTTCACCCCCACAGAGGCGGCGGCGGTATCTGTTGTTTACGCGCTCTTTATAGAGCTTTTCATCTACAAAGAACTGAAATTCGACAAGCTCTTCGCCATCTGCAGGGACTCGGCAATCCTCTCGGGCTGTCTCCTCTTCATCATGTCGTGCGCCATGAGCTTTATCTGGCTCTTAACGGTGGAGCAGATACCGGTCAAGCTTGCCGAGACAATCGTTTCCAACATCCAGAGCAAATGGCTCTTCCTCCTTGCCATAAACGGGGTGCTCCTGCTCATTGGAGCCTTGATGGATATCGTTACCGCCATCATCGTTATATCACCCATACTCGTTGAAACGCTCAACAGATATAATATCGACTATATCCATTATGGGATCATCATGATCGTAAACATCGAGTGCGGATTCTTAACGCCCCCCTTCGGCCTGAACCTTTTCGTCTCCATGGCAATTATGAGAAGATCTCTCGTTGAAATCGGCAAGGCGGTACTGCCCTTTATACTGCTTTTTATTTTCTGTTTACTGGTGATAACGTATGTGCCAAAGCTTTCCACCTTGCTCCCCGAACTTCTCCTGAGATAATGCCATGGAAATAGCCCTTAAACACGGCCTGTGGAATGGAGATTGCGGCATCTCTCTACAAGTTCCAGACAAATGGAACACAACCGTTCTTCCCATAGATGGCTATAAAAAGAGGGTCCTCGGTAAAGACAGTCTCAGAAGGGCAATGGCACCCCTTGAGCCAATGCTGAAGGGTAAAAAAGAAATTTGCATACTCTTTGATGATCTGTCCCGCCCCACAAAGGCTTATAAAATATTACCCTTTCTTCTTGAATTGTTCGAAGCGCACGGCATAAGGGACGAGCAGATACGGTTTATTTGCGCCCTGGGCACCCACGGAGCCCTCGATAATGTGGCCTTTCGTAAGAAGCTCGGAGAAGAAATCGTGGAAAGGTTTCCCGTCTTCAACCACAACCCTTTTGAAAACTGCGCTTTCGTCGGGAAAACAAGACTCGGCACGCCCCTCATGGTAAACAAAGAATATTTGTCCTGCGACCTGAAAATCGGCATCGGTTCATTTGTGCCGCATTCGTTCTGCGGTTTCGGCGGCGGGTACAAGATCATCATGCCCGCATTATGTCATATCGACACCATCGAATACCATCACGGGACACTTTTAAAGAACTATTGGGAAGCGTGTTACAGCATAGGGGAATATATTGATAATCCTCTGCTCGAGGACGTTAAGGAGTGCGGAAGAATGGCGCGCCTCGATGCGAAGATAGATGCCCTTATAAACACAGACGCTGAGATAGTTGACATTTTCGCAGGTAATCCTGACGATCTTTATCTGTACATGACCGAAAAGGCCTCCGTTCACTACAGCACAAAAACCCCGGGCAAGGCGGATATTGTCTTTGTAAATACATACAGCAAGGCCAATGAATCGGTTATAGCCATCTCTCTCGCTGAGATGCTGCTTAAAGATACAGGGGGCCATATTGTGCTCCTCTGTGATGTGCCGGAGGGACAGGTAATCCATTATCTCCTCGGGAGATTCGGAAAACACACATGGGGAAGGCTTTCCTTCGGTGAAAGGGAAAAAGACAGCAGGGTGAAAAAGGTTTTCGTCTACTCACAATACAGAGACAGGGCAAATGAATGGTGGTTTGGAAAAAGTGAAGACACATCGTGGCATAAGGATTTGAATGAGATTATTCACATCCTCGAAGACGCATATCAACATAAAAACCCTGATGTTTTTGTGCTTCCCGATGCAACTATCCAGACCCTTAACCGAGGTGAATGAAATATCATGCCGAAAAACGCAAGGAAAAGATCAAAAAAAGCGGGCCTGCCACCGGGGACACCGGTCTATATCGGTGAGCACAAGACCGGTGAAGTCAAAATCACGGTAACGGTTTATAATGAGACGACCTTTCAGGAGAAAGAAGTAAGAACAATCGAAGAGGCCCTGCCGCTCCTGGATACCACGGCCATAAAATGGATTAATATAGACGGCGTCCATCAGTTAAAGATTATCGAAGAGGTCGGCAAACGCTTTCATTTGCATCCCCTTACATTAGAAGACGTCATGAACACCGACCAGCGCCCCAAGGTAGAGGATTTCGGGGATTATCTTTATATTGTTTTAAAAAACCTGTCACACAACAATCAAAATGACGCTATGGAGGCTGAGCAGATAAGCATTGTTCTCGGTGAAGATTTTGTTATCACCTTCCAGGAGGACAAAAAGGACACCTTCGCGCACACGAGAGAACGGATCAGGGGCGGGGCTAACCGTGAAAAGATCATGAAGACAGATTTTCTTGCCTATTCCCTGATCGATGAGATTGTGGACAATTATTTCACGGTCATTGAATGGTTTGGAGAAAAGATAGAACTTCTCGAAGAAGAGCTTGTTGCCCGGCCAACGCCGAAAATAATGGAAGCGATTCACAGGCTGAAGGGCAGTGTATTCTCTTTGCGTAAATCAGTCTGGCCGCTCAGGGAGGTCATTAACGGTCTCGAAAGAGAAGGCTCAAGACTTATCAGTGAATCTACACGTATTTATATAAGGGACGTCTATGACCACACAATTCAGGTGATTGACACCATAGAAATCTTCCGGGATATGCTCTACGGGATGATCGATATTTATCTCTCCAGTATAAGCAACAGATTAAACGAGGTTATGAAGGTACTAACCATTATTGCCACAATATTCATGCCTTTGACGTTTATCGCCGGCGTCTATGGAATGAACTTCAAATTCATGCCGGAACTTGAATGGCACTGGGGCTATCCTGGAATCTGGCTCATCATGCTGACTATTGGTACATCCATGCTCATCTATTTCAGAAGAAAAAAGTGGTTGTAGTGAGAACCTTAATCCTTCCTTCTGTAAGCTATTCCTGGTCGCGCGGGTACTACCGTCCCTACAGTTATTACGGGTGTGGTGGATACAATAACGGCTGGGCTGTCGGTGCAGCAATTGCCGGTGGCGTTCTCGCTGGTGCGGTTGTTGAAAATATCATAGCCCGGAGCGCTGCCTATTCCCCGTATTCTTCGACATACCGCTCAATATACTCCGTCACCTTTTCATTCGGCTGATAGACGCCAAAGTGTCCTTCGCAGAGGATGTCCGCCTTCAGCGCAAGGAGTTTCTCCATCGACTTCTGCCAGTGAGACATGTTTGCGCCAAACTCCGCAAGAAAAGGGCCATGGATATCCTGGCCGAAGAGAATCCTTTTTCCGCCTCTGTCAAGATACGCCGAGATCGATCCTGGAGTGTGCCCGGGCGTATGGAGGCATACAATCTCCTGATCGCTGACAGTAAGCTTCTCCTCCTCTTTTGTAAGTCTTACGTCCACGGCCAGAGGCGCAAAATTAACACCATACCAGTACGCTGCCGTCATTCTACTGTCGCCCCTTTCAACCGCCTCCGCATCAATCTCGTGCATGACGATGCGTGAACCAAACCGTTTCCTGAATTCCTGCGCTCCGCCCACATGATCTATATGGCAATGTGTAAGGATCACAGTGGAAATCCTTTCAGGGTCAAACCCCAGTTTTTCGATATTCTGAATGATCTTGTTTGCACTCGGCCCTGCGCCGGTATCGATAAGCACCAACTCCCCGAGGTTTAAAAGATAAACAGAGCAATCCCGTGAATCGCTTATGTCTGAACCCCCTATGAGGTATGTATCCTCAGTTACTTCTTTCGGTCCCATCTCTTCCCCTTTGTAAAGACGTTTTAGTTGCCGGAGGTTGCATATTTCATTATTTCGCGTGGACTATAAGCATTATTTTCGTTTTTTGGAACACCCCCCTTAAACATTCTTATCGTCGCTTTAGATACAGGATATTGATTTTTAACAACATATCCCGGTTGAAATACCATGGTGGTTGTCTTGTCTTTTCCCGAACCGGTTGTTACGGTGTTGTAGTGTCCGGGAACAACCGTATTCTCTTCTTTGAAGTAGGTGCTATGGTTCTCCATAATAAAGTATTCGTACCCTGCATTAATGGTCAATTCAGCACACCGTCTGAACAAATGCCCCTCACAGAGCGTTTCTGAAGTAATCTCGTTGCACCGGAAGTCTACATTGTATGTATTTTCGGCTATCCTCGCCTCGGTATAGCCTTCACCAAAAAAATCACGCGCCTGATACTGGGTAGCGGTACAGCCTGATAAAACGATAATAATGAAAAACATAATCGTGGCGGAAACGAAAATTCTAAGTTTAAACATACACACCTCCTTTTGGAGAAAATATTACCACGTTTTTCATGTCCTGGAAAGCAGTTAAGGACAACAAAAAATGAATGTAGATATTTTGTCAGGATTTTTTTATAGTTAGGTATAAAATCCTCAAACAAGGAGTCAACGTGAGTAACGAGACATCTTTTACTGTCAATGACATGCCAAAGGCGGAAAGGCCAAGGGAAAGACTGCAAAAATTCGGTGCTGAGGCATTGTCTGTACAGGAGTTGCTGGCGCTGATTATAGGGCGCGGGGTTGCTGGAAGATCAGTCATGACCATTGCACAGGAGCTTATGGCAAGGTTTGGCAATGCCGGGGGGATAAGCGAGGCAACAATAGAGGAACTCTCCAGGGTTAAGGGGGTTGGGCTTGCCAAGGCAGCGCAATTAAAGGCATGTTTTGAGCTCGGGAAAAGAAAGGAACTGGAAACCGAATACGGCTACGAAGATTATGATATCAAGAACCCGCAGACTGTGGTAAAGGCAATCCGCGCACGCATCAAGGATATGAAAAAAGAGCATTTTGTGCTTATTGCCCTTAATACACGGAACAGAATCATAGGAAACATCATCAACATCTCCGTTGGCACGCTTAACGCAAGTCTCGTCCATCCCCGTGAAGTGTTCAAAGAGGCGATTACCCGCGCTGCCTCTTCGGTTGTTCTCGCCCATAATCACCCCTCCGGCGACCCGGAGCCATCGGAAGAGGACTTGAAAATCACCCGCCGTCTCATTGAGGCAGGCAGAATACTTGGCATTGAGGTACTTGACCATATCATCGTTGGAAAGCATACCGTAAAGAGCGCAATCACCGAGCACAGCAAACCCGAAAAAGAAGGCTACTGCAGTTTAAAAGAAAAAGGGTTGATATAAACCATTTGGAATTGCGGATTGTGCCTGTCCACCAAGACGCTCGCGGTGCAGGTGGGAATTGCGAAATCAGGGATTAAGCCTTAAAATACATTTGCGACATTAAGTATTAATGGAATACAATAGAGAACAATGGAGGGGGAAATAGCAAAACTTCAGAGCATGACAAATACACGATTCGATATCATTGAGAAAAATATTTATTCCAATAAAAAAGGAGGGAAACATTATGAAGATAAAATACTATGGACATGCGGCATTTAAAATAACGACGGATAAGGGCGTTCGTATTATTGTCGACCCTTATGAGTCGGGGGCATTCGGCGGGGCGCTCACATACGGTAAAATCACTGAAGAAGCTGACGTTGTGCTCACAAGCCACGACCACGACGACCATAACTATACAAAAGATATAAAAGGGGCATTTACACAGATTAAGCAGGCCGGTGTTCATAATGTGAAAGATATAAAAATAAAGGCTATTCCTACACATCATGACCCATCAAAAGGTACGGAGAGGGGGAACAACCTCGTCTTTGTCATCGAAGCGGATGGTTTGACACTGGCGCACATGGGAGACCTCGGACACACACTGGAAAAAGGTACGATCGGCGAGATAGGGAAAGTTGATGTTCTGCTACTGCCCGTGGGAGGCCTTTATACTATAGATGCCGGGGGGGCATCAAGGGTCATGAATGATATAAAACCGGCCATTATCATCCCAATGCACTTTAAAACAGAAAAATGTGATTTCCCGATCGCGAAGGTCGAGGAATTTACTGCGGGCAAGGCAGGCGTGAAGGTGGCAAAGACCTCTGAAATTGAAGTCAATAAAGCGGGCCTCCCTGCGGAGCCCGAAATAATCGTTATGAAATACGCCTTATAGGAAAATGTGGGTATGCTGAAAACATTATTTACTAAAGGCGAGATAGACGATGCCGTAAAAAGGCTCGCATCTTGCATCGAAAATGATTTTGATGATGAGGAAATTTTATTCGTATGTCTCCTGAAAGGCTCTTTTATGTTTTTGTCAGACCTGATACGGTGTATCAAAAACACCTCAACGGTTGACTTCATGAGGGTCTCATCCTATGGAACTGCCATGAAGTCCAAAGGAGAGGTGACGGTCACAAAAGACCTCGAGGAAAGCATTGAAGGCAAAAACGTTGTAATCGTTGAAGATATAATTGATTCGGGGCTTACCTTGAAAGTCATAAAGGAACTGCTCCTCAAAAGGAACCCGAAGTCGCTCAAAATATGTGCCCTCCTCGACAAAAGGGCACGGAGAGAAGTTGAAATGGAAGGTGATTACGTTGGGCTTACCATTGATGATGGCTTTGTTGTAGGGTATGGTATTGATTATGCGGAACATTACAGAAACCTGCCCGAGATATGCGTGGTCGAGAAAGACACATAAGAGCAAAGGCATGCATAGGGCGTTGAGTGTTATAAATCATGTAAAATTATTCATCATTTTTGTAATTCTGTTAATGTTGTTGCCGGTTGGCCTGCTTGCATACCATAATAAACCCGATGGTTATAACGGCATGAAGTGGGGGGCAGATATTTCAACATTAAAAAACATGAAGTATGTGAAAGCCGAGCCAAATAAGATTAATGTAGTACTTTACACGAGAGAAGGTGATGTGCTTAGGCTTGGAAATGCAATCCTGAAAAGCATTGAGCATGGGTTTTTCGATGGTAAGTTTTTCTCCGTTACAATAAAAGTAGCGAATCTTTTCAATTATATCGCACTTAAAGGTGCAGTTTTTGAGAAATTCGGGCAGGGAACCGAGTTCGATCAACTCTCTGAACGTTATTACTGGGATGGCAGCACAACAAGGATAACGCTCGTTTCTGCTTTTGATTTGTCCTGAGACGATGCTTACGGGGAAGGTGTCCTCGTTATATCGTCGAAGGGTTTTAAATAAAAATCTGAGGAGGGATATAAACCATGCAAGTGCTTGTAATCTATTATTCGCGGTCGGGAAATACGAAAAAATTGGCTGAAGAGATAGCGAACGGGGTAAAAGAAGTCCCCGAGGTCAACTGTCTTCTCAAATCGGCAGCGGATGTGACAAAGGATGATTTGCTGTCTTCGGGCGGCATTATAGCCGGCTCTCCTGTATATTTTGGCGGCATGGCTGCGGAGCTAAAACAAGTCTTTGATAAATTTGTGGGTCTTCGTAAACAAATGGGCGACAAGATAGGTGCCGCATTTGCCACATCCGGGGACCAATCGGGTGGCAAAGAAACAACCATGATGTCCATAATCCAGGCACTGCTCATCTATGGCATGATCATAGTTGGAGACCCTTTAGATGCAACAGGCCACTATGGTATTTCATGCACGGGAAAGCCTGATGAAAAAACAATTGTCAATGCCCGGAAATTGGGCAAGCGTGTAGCATTGTTGGTTACAAAATTAATGAAAACGTCTCTTTAGCTCACACCATGAGCGAGAGGGGGAGGCTCCAAGTGAACCGTTTGAACATTTAAGAAAGGAGGGGGCGACGTGAGCCCCGGTAATAGACTGTTTTTGTTGTTTTGGGAGGTTAGTTATGTCTGGCGTTTCACGTGAAACACAGCGTTTAATTACAAGGGAAGATTGTGTGCTTGTAGTCATTGACGTTCAGGAAAAATTGGTCCCGGTTATTTCAAATAAGGAAGGGGTTGTCGAAAACGTGATCAAGCTTTCGCGTTTTGCCCAAATTATCGGAATGTCGGTTATATTGACAGAACAGGCAAAGCTTGGCCTTACGCTCCCCGAGGTACGCAAGGGGCTTCCCCATGTTCAGGCTATTAATAAAGTCCACTTTAACTGTTTTTTCTGTAAAGAATTTTCAGACGAGATAGAAAAAACAGGAAGAAAAACATTGATCGTGGCCGGCGTTGAAGCCCATATCTGTGTAGCTCAAACAGCACTATATGCATTGCCTGATTTTAATGTTCACGTAATAAGTGATGCCGTGTCGTCACGGACGCCCGAAAACTGTCATGTTGCTTTAGAGAGAATGGGTCGTGCCGGAGCAGTTATTTCA
>JAPLKD010000283.1 GCA_026388245.1 Pseudomonadota bacterium
CTTGCAAATTAATTAAAATTACAGGAGAATCAAGAAAATGATGTTGGGGATCAACAATAAATATGTCATTGCAAGACCCCTTTTGCTTTTCCAAGAGGAACGTCAAACAGTTTCTTACTTTTTAAGGATGTCCCCTCAGCTTTTCACCAAACACAAAAAAACAGGACCTTACCCTCAGCTTTTGACAAATTGCCGACACTGTGTCGGCAATTGCTGGAGTAGCTGGAAAATCAATACAGACAATGCTTGACGGGCCTTCGCTTTTAAAACTCCCTCCTGAGATTCAGAGGACAATCAGAAAACATTGAACCTTGAACATTGAACATTGAACAGCTTTTCGCAATCCCCACCTGCGCCGCGAGTGTCTTGGTGGACAGGCGTACGGTTTAATCCTGCCGAAGGTGAGACAATGGGATGGGGGGGATAAGTAATTCTGTAATGTAATCGGTCAGTTTTAGGAAAAATACTTTTTTGCCGCCCGCTTCGCTCGACAGAGCGGACCAATGCAGACAAAAGATTATATGTTTTGCCAGCCGGCGACAATGCCGCCTGTCAAATATTCAGCCCTAACGGGCGAATATATTGGAACTTCACTCTGCCCGAAGGGTATGGCCAAGGATATCGGAATGCGGATATCGCTCTCTGCTCCTTTCACTATTCACCATTCACTGTTCACTATTCACTATTCCGTATCATTGCAAACCCCCTTTTGCTTTTCCAGGAGGAACGTCAAACAGTTTCTTACTTTTTAAAAAACCTCCCGCCCGTCCCCCCATGACATGCTGTCACAGGTGAAAATATGCCTGAAATACGGGGTGTAGTGTCACCAAGTATGCTATTTGTCCTCGAATATGTAGTAAATTTATTGCATACTTTTTTTATGATATGGTATAACAACAAAAAATACAAGGAGTTTTGTGAATGGAACAAGCATTGAAAATGAAGGAAGCACCGAACATTATGCTCAAGATAAAGGCTGTTGAAAAAGATATAATGGATTTAAAGTTATCTATTCTCAAAACGTTTGCCCCTTCTCATAAGAAAAATGTCTCCCTCAAAGGCATCATAAAAGGTATTAAAATAACCGATAAAGACATTTCGTCCGCAAAAAAATCTCTCTACAGTATAATAAAGGCATAACCTCATGAATTTTGTGACCGACACGCATGCCTTAGTCTGGTGGTTTGTGGATAGCCCCAGGCTAAGCCGAAAGGTTCGTGAGGTGTTTGAACAGTGCGAAAATGGTGAATATACTATATTTGTACCATCCATAGTCATCGCAGAAGCTCTCAGCATTTTTGATAATAAACGTATCTCTTTCGATTTCAAGAAACTCTTCAATATGATAGAAGAAAGTGAAAACTTTGTCATAATACCCCTTGATTATCCGATCCTTCTAAAAATGGTTGACCTGAAAGATATACCGGAGCTTCATGACAAAATAATTGTATCAACAGCGCTGTATCTTGACCTCCCTGTAATTACAAAAGATAGAACATTAATAAAACTTTCTCCTGTCAACACAATCTGGTAGATCGTTTCACCATAATCCTTTTTTGCTGCTTCTCAGAAAAGCTAAATGTCAGAGGCTGAGGGAGCACAGAGCGGATGGCGGGTAGCCGCAGGCTTCAGCCTGCGTGGATAGTGGATAGCTATGAAAGATAAGATTAAAAATTTCAAGGATTTCAAAAAATGGCAAAAGAGTCCTGTCCCCGAACGGGGGAATGACAATGAGCTTGACAAAATGCTTTTAACTGTTCACTATTCACTAACGACTATTCACTGAAGTATTCCGAAATCCGAAATCCGCAATCGATATATTCCGTACGGTTTAATCCTGCCGAAGGCGGGACAATGGGATGGGGGGGGTGACATCCACAACCGCTCGCTTCTTCCTAAAATCCACATAGACAACCTTTTCAGTGTTGTAGCAGCTTTCAAACGGTAATGAATGACTTGAAATAAAGAATTTTCTTAACTTCATAAGGAATTATAGGTGTATTCCAACAGGGTACGTAAAGTCTTACAGGACCAACGAAAAATGTAAAAAGTTTTCGCCCGAGTTTGTTTACAGCCTATGGGCATGAGACTTCTGCCTTATGGCCCAAAAAATGAATGAATCGTTGTCGTACCGAATACGGTAAATATCGATAAAGAGTATAATAGGAAGAATCTCAGACCATTACAGGTTCGAAACGAAAGCGGGATGTGCTTCGTCTGCCAGGATAATGCCTGATCCCTGGCTCCATATGAGCCAGACCTTTTCATTCAGTTCGTACGGCATCACCATGCCGTCGATAAAAAGGTAATTCAGCACCTGGACATCCAGCAGGCGATTATCTGCCAGGCGGATCGAGTAGCGGGTAATGTCGCCGAGAAACATGCTCTTCTCTATGGTCCCGTTGATACCGTTCTCGTAATTTTCCGGTTCAAGAAGGCTTACACGGATCTGTTCCGGGCGCACCCCGTAAAGGACACGCTGACCCTGTTGAAAGGGATATCGGCCGCGTCGATAGACAGGTATCCCCTCGAAAAGTTCGATCTCACAGCACTCCCCCGAAGAATCAAGAACGGATCCTTCAAAAAAGTTGATGTCTCCGACAAAATCAGCGGTAAACTGCGTCGAAGGGCTATAATACACATCGTTTGGAAATCCGTATTGTTCAATGCACCCTTTGTTCACGATGGCGACGCGGTCTGCCAGTTCAAAGGCTTCTTCCTGATCGTGGGTGACCATCATGGTGGTAACGCCGACCTCCTTTACGATCTTTTTCAATGACTGCCTGAGCTGTATACGGGTTTTGGCGTCTATTGCTCCAAAAGGTTCATCCAGTAAAAGCACCGGCGGTTCATAGGCGAGGGACCGGGCCAGGGCAACCCGCTGCTGTTGTCCTCCCGACAGTTGGCTCGAATACCGGGGGCCCATTCCATAGAGGTCCACCAAACCGAGTAAATACTCCCGTCGGGCCTGTCGTTGTGAGACGGGTACATTTCGTATCTTCAGCCCGAATTCAATATTTTCGGCAACGGTCATATGAGGGAAGATGGAATAGTTCTGAAAGACAAATCCCATGCCGCGCTGTTGCGGGGGCAGGCGGGTGATATCCCTGCCGTTCAGTAATATGCGCCCCTCGTCGGGCACGGCAAGACCTGCGATCATGCGAAGGATCGTGCTCTTTCCACTGCCGCTTGACCCGAGAAGGACAACGAGCTCCCCGTCGGAAACATCCAGCGAGGCCCGGTCAACGACGCAGAGTTCGCCATATCGCTTACTAATCTGTTCAATAACCATTGCCATGACTCACCTCACCGATTGAGATTGTAGCAGTAAAAAGAGGTTTCATCGCCGTTCCTCCTTGATGCGGGTTCGTCCGGCAAAATAGAGTATGAGGGAGAAGAGAATAAAAGAGACGACCGCCAGGATTGCAGCAACCGAATTGGCCGCTTCGATGTTTCCCCCCTCGAACTGTGAAAAGATGTACAATGGCGCGGTCTGTGTTCGCAGCCTCAGATTGCCGGAAACCATTACTGTGGCGCCGAACTCCCCCAGAGAGTGGGCAAAGGTCAGAAGAGCACCCGTAAGAAGCCCCCCTTTCAGGGCCGGGAATATGATATACCGGAAGGCTTGCCAGCGACTGGCCCCTATGGTGTAGGCTGCCTCCTCATAGGTTGTCTGCAGATCGTCCAGTACAGGCTTGATCGTTCCAAGCATATAGGGAAAAGTCACAAAGATATGGGCCAGCAGTACTCCCGCTGCGGTGAACATCGGCTGGATTCCCAACGGTCCCAGTATCTGACCGAAGAGGCCAATGGGTCCCCATAACAGGAGCAGGGAAGTGCCCACAACCACGTTAGGAATGGCAACGGGAAGACTCAGGATGATACTGAGCTGCTCCCGTCCGGGAAAACGGGTCTTACTGAGAACGTAGGCTGCATATGTGCCGAGGACAGTATTAATGCCTGCCGTAACAAAGGCGATGATAACGCTGAACCTAAGGGCAAAGAGGACATCTCTCGTGACAAGGTAAGATGCAAATTTGGGAAGGCCGCCCTTTAATGCGTAGATAAAAACCGAGGCAAGCGGCAGCAGCAGGAGCGGCAGCATTACCAGGATCAAAAAACCTGCCGGCAGCATACCGGAAACCCTTTTTCGATATGTCTCCTTGTTCATGGTCTTAGCTCCTTGAGTACTCTGTTCTTCCATATTTCATCGATGATGGTACGTTTTGCCTGCTGCCATCCGCCAAAATCCCCGATAAAGAAGGGATCGGCGATATAGCCGAATGACCTGTTGGCTGAGTTCAGTTTTTCATCGACACTCCGAAACCCGTTCTCGACGAAAAGGCGCTGGGCTTCTTCGCTCCAGAGAAAGTCAACGAATGCCTGAACAAGCTCCTTCCGTTTTTCTGAGATATTGCGGTCGATGACAACGAGGGTGTGTTCGCTTAAGATGGTGCTGTGCGGATAGATGATCTCAAAGGGGGCAGAACCGTGAGAATGGCTCCAGAGGGCATCCTGCTCATAGGTGATGAGCGCATCGCCAAAGCCGTTATCGAATTGTGTTCTAACGGCCCTTCCGCTGCCGGCCTGAGCAACCACATTTCGCCAGATACCGAGGAGCATAGACCTGCCTGCATCGGGGTCTGCATCTGGTTGTCTCACAGCAGACCCGTATTCGGCAATGATGGCCCAGTTAGCTGCTCCCGACGTGAACGGGTCCGGGTGGACGATACGGATACCGGGCCTTGTAAGATCAGAGAAATCATGTATCTTTTTGGGATTCCCCGGCCTCACAAGAATCACAAAAGGAGAGCGGTTTATGACGCCTCCGTAAGGCAGCAACTTCCATGTCTCACCATTGATGGTCCCGGACTCGCTGAGCCGGGCCGCATCGAGTCCTGTCGATAGAATGGCAAGTTCGGCAGGAACGCCCATGATCAACTGGTTTGTTACCGTGCCCGATCCGGCAAAGGAAGCGATCATCTCGACCTCCTGTCCGGTCTGGGCCATCCACTTCTTCTGGAAGGCAGGGAAAACACTTTTCGTAATCGCCGGCTCAATAATACTGAAACCATAGAGGACGATGGTTTGCGGTCGTCTGCTTCTTCCGAACGGAAGCAAGGGCCAGACGGTCCATATAATTAACGCAAGTATTAGGGAGGACAATGCAATTCTTAACAGCAGGCCGTATCTGCTGCAAAGGAGGGAACTATTAGCCATCATCTCATTTTCGTGCTATTCTAAATGTGTTGTCAAGGTAATTCAGGAGGTTGTTCAGAGGGTCTTGGTTATTTGCTTTCCAATAGGAGTACCGCCGGCATTTCCGACAAACCCCACGCCAAGACAATAATTTGGTTAATAGTTACCGATTTTGACCACGTTAAACCTGTAAAACATTAATTACTTATATTTAACGGCTTTAATCCATCAGATGCAGTTGTGTTTCTCTGTATATTCCCCAAGAAAGTTTATGTGTTCCCACCCAAGAGGGGCAATATGTTTCAATAGTTCTTCGTTAAAAGTGTTTTTAGATTTCAAACACAACGACTTCTGCATGAAATGTGCAAATGCTTAGCAGCTTTTTTCTGTTCCTGCAAAATACGGTTGTCTTCCTGTACTAAACATTTTCAGATTTAATGAATTATCTGTGCTTTCATGCGGTAATATTTATTGACTGCTATCAACGATTTTAATCAAACAAGGAATATGCTTATTTTCAAAATGTTTTTCTACGCATTTTGTTCTTGGCTGGAATTTTCATTAATAAACAAAAGTTACGAAGTGCAGCGACAAACTATAATCTGATGGGCAGGGCAGACAGCTACCCTGCCCAGACTGTTGATATGCCTCAGTCGGTAGCAATAATAACGTTCGAAGCTTTTATAAGCGCATATACCTCTTTGCCGGGAACGAGCTGCAAATTATCAACTGAGCTTTTTGTGATAATCGAAGTAATTTCCAAACCACCTGGAAGTTCAATAATGACCTCGGAGTTAACGACACCGGGTGTTATACCTTTAACCTTACCTTTGAGTACGTTACGGGCACTTACCTTCATTATAGTTTCCTCCTTTCTTTAGAGTTGCTTTTTGCATTATATAACATTAGCAATAATATATCATTTTATATTTTTGCCGATTACATTATATACATCTTCTTTTTTCAATAAATTAAGTTGATAAAATTTACCT
This sequence comes from Pseudomonadota bacterium, assembly GCA_026388245.1. Taxonomy (GTDB): domain Bacteria; phylum Desulfobacterota; class Syntrophorhabdia; order Syntrophorhabdales; family Syntrophorhabdaceae; genus MWEV01. The sequence goes on from JAPLKD010000283.1 coordinate 6,192, forward strand.
TTATACAGATTTGTTGACAAACATTTAAAATAAGAGAGCGAAAACTTTGGTCTTTGTTATAAAAAGATAATAGTACTCAATAGTTACTATATATTACCAATACTAACCATTATTGACACTTATTAACCAGTATGGTACATTAGCAAATCTATATCAGGAGGTGTTTGATGAAACGCGATTGGTCTTGTGTCTTTGTGTCTGGAGTTTTTTTGTTCTGCTTGCTGATTCTGTGCTCAATGTCTTGCCCGATTTCAGTATGGTCCGGGGAACCAGCTTACAAACAGGGAGTGAACATCTTCATAGAGACCGGGGTGGATCAACCTGACCGGGTTCCCACATGGTATGCCCCAATGGTAGCAAAACCCTATGCCCCTGTATTTGAAATGCTGGCTACAAAAGGCACACAGGGAAGGTACTATCCTTACACTTATGCGGTTACGTTAAAAGACATAGTTAAATACCACGGTCATGACTGTGAAGGCTTGAGTCATGCAGCAGCAAGTGCCAGGGTAGCATTTGATATCCTTTTTCCTGACGGCATAGTTGACAGAAGCGTTCTCTGGGGCATAACGGGTCCTTCTCCATGCTGGAGCGATACCGTTGCATTTCTTACAGGAGCCCGCATACAGTACGGAAATCTTGGATTCTTCAAGGATAAAAAATATGGACATGCACTTATCCTTTATCGTGAAGATACGGGTGTTGCGGCTCTCGCCACATGGAAACATGGAATAGATAATATCCCCGGGGAACCGGTTGTCCTGCCAGGCAAAATAACGTGGAAGCCTCAAGTGAACAGGGACGAGGTAATAAACCTGAAAGATGTTGTAAAAAAGGCCGATGGAAAGCAAACACCCTACCAGGTGGATCTGATGCGCTATTACCAGTGGAAGCATGTTAACGATGTTTTCAGCCGACCCCTGGAGGACAGTTACCAGTCCACAATAATTGAGAACTTCAAGTGGGTAGACTGGGTTGATCCTAAGAAAATGATCTCTAATCCACATCAGCGAACAGATACAAGGCTGAAAAACGATCCTTACAGAAAGAGGCCAGTCTCTCTCGAATAGTGCCGGGAGGCTTGATCGGCGCTCTTAAATTAGGTCAGTGAGGACATGAAGGCCAGGAACTGACAGGGAACGGATTAAATAGGGTTTGGGAGGTGTGACCTTTCATTATTCAAAAACTTTCCATTATTTGTTTCCCTTGGTAATCATTGTTCTCCAACGCTTATGAAGCTATTTAGTTGTAGGTGAAGCTATTACATATAGCAATTTGAAATATTCACTTTTTTATTACATTGGAGACCCGCCGGAGGGAATTACAGACACTGTGTCTGCCATCGCTGAAATCTCCTGAAAGTCAATAATGACGAGGGGAATCCCATTCTTTGAGATTGCCACGGGCTAAAGCCCTCGCAATAACAGGTAAAGGGAAAGGTCACTTGCGATGAAAGGAAAAAGGGAGGCCCGAAGACGTGCCGGAGGAAGTTGCTAAAACAGTTTTAGCAATCGCTTAAATAGCTGGAAAGTCAATACAGACACTGCATCGCACGATTTCACTTTTTAAACTTTTTTCTGAGATTTGGACAGAAAATTTTATCTCTCGCAGAGGCGCAGAGCCCGCAGAGAAAGGCGGTATCTTTGTGACCAGTATCATGAGACTGACTGATCCTGCTCACACTTCATGCCCTTGCAGGCAGAAGTAAATTTTACCCGCAAGGTGTGCGGGTTTGTCGGTACGAATCTTTCTCCCATACCGGCAAAGAAACATGCCTTCTCAGCGCTCTCAGCGGACTCGAACGACCGGAGGGAGTGGGCGAGAAAAAGAAGACAGTTATGAATTGTATGGGAGTCGATTGGGGTCGGACCAAGCCCTTTAAGGGCAGTTTTGAGTGTTGAGTTTTGAGTTTTGAGTTGAAAAAACCCAATAAAATTGGGCTTAAAGTGCTGTTTTTTTGGGGGCAATTCGTAACAAAGGTTTGTGCTGTTCAGTCCTCAGCCTGTCTCTTTTCCTTTCCCCTTCCCACTGTTCACTATTCACTATTCACTGCCTTTATTATAATCCCCCGTGCCGGTACGCGCTTATTATCGGTTTGCTTAAAGAAAAACCGATCAATGCGCCGATGCACGAGCCTATCATGCCCTGTAGAGTTTGAATTAAATAAGCCTGTATGGAAAAATAAGAAGCGTCAGCACTTCGCGCCAGGTAGTTCTTAGACAAAGCATCAAAATAAAAATAATAAAAAACATTTTGACAAAAACAATCTCATCATGATATTTATTACTATACTATCTGGACGGTATAGTAATAAATATAAAGGGAGCGTATTTGATGAGTCCACGGGTAAGTTCATATGACGCTATTGTTGATGCTGCAGAGGCTGTTGTTATAGAAGCCGGTGCATCCCACATGACACTTGATGCGGTGGCCGCGAAAGCAGGTGTCAGCAAGGGTGGGCTCCTCTACCACTTTCCGACAAAAGTGGCACTCCTTGAAGCCATGATTTCCCGACGGATAAAGATTCGCGAAGAATCACGAAAAAGGGCTTGCAGTAAACTCCCGGATGGGCCGACAAGGGAAGTCAAAGGGTATGTGCTCTCGGCCCTATTCCGTGACCAGAGTGCCGATCGCATAGGCGCCCCCATACTTGCCGCTCTCGCACACAATCCCAAGCTCGTAGAGCCTGTTCGAGAAGCCATCCGGAAACTCTATGCGGGATTTATATCATCTGGAGCCAAATTTGAGCAGGCGGCTATTATTGCACTTGCCGCAGATGGTCTCTGGCTGCAGGAGATCCTGTCCATATCGCCTTTTAGTAAGGAACAACGCAACAACGTCATAGAAGAATTATTGAGGCTCGCGGATGAGGAAATAAAATGAATCTTGTTAGAGAGGTGTTGTATGCAGACCAAGTATAAAAGCAGACTCATTGTCACTGTAGGAATTCTCATCTTCAGTCTGATGGTGAACGGTTGCGGAAAGTCAGAGAAACCGCCGCAGGGCGGCACCCCGGAGGTTGCCACAGTAACAATATCGACTCAGCAGGTTGTGCTGACCACCGAATTGCCCGGACGAACATCCGCCTACCTCCTTGCGGAAGTAAGACCTCAGGTAAGTGGCATCATTCAGAAACGACTCTTTACGGAAGGTGCCGACGTCAAGGCAGGTGAGGTCCTTTATCAAATCGATCCGGCACCCTATCAGGCAACCCTCGACAATGCAAAGGGTGCCCTCGGGAGGGCTGAGGCCAATCTGCCCGCGATCCGATTGAGATTCGAGCGCTACATGGACTTACTTGCCGATAAAGCAGTCAGCCAGCAGGACTACGACGATACAGCCGCCGCCCTGAAACAGGCTGAGGCTGATGTTCAGTATTGGAAAGCGACGGTTGAGTCGGCCCGTATCAATCTGGGGTATACTCGTGTCACCGCACCCATCTCCGGTCGCAGCGGCAAATCCAATGTAACGGTCGGCGCTATGGTAACGGCGTATCAGCCCCTGGCTTTGGCAACTATTCAACAACTGGACCCCATGTACGTGGATGTACCCCAATCCACCACAGACTTGCAGCGATTGAAGCGCAACCTGGAGGACGGCCATATTAATCAAAACGGAGCAAAACAAAAGAATGTCAAGCTCATTCTGGAAGACGGCACGCCGTACCCCCTGGAAGGGACGCTTCAATTCCGTGATGTCACGGTGGAGCCGACGACCGGTTCCGTC
>JAPLKD010000081.1 GCA_026388245.1 Pseudomonadota bacterium
ATTCAGCCCCCCATATCGCTCTTTCCTCTCGCATATGTTTCCCTAATACCACTCATTCATTCATTAAAAGGAAATAATATTCGCCATAATTTTCTCATGGGCTTTATAACAGGCGTTGTATCCCACATCGGGCACATTTACTGGGTTGTCATAGCCATGAACAGGTACGGGGGGATAGATATCTATACGAGCATTCTCATCATGCTGCTCCTTGTTCTCTATATATCCCTGTATATTGGTTGCTTCACGGCTTCTTCCTCATACCTTGAAAGCAAACTGTCTATCCCGCTATTTCTATCAGCCCCATTCATCTGGGTTCTTTTAGAATATATCCGGGGGGTATTTCTTACAGGTTTTCCATGGTCTTTCCTGGCACATTCACAACACAATTTTCTGACGCTCATTCAGGTTGTATCCATTACCGGCACATACTTTTTATCATTCCTGATAGTGGCGATTAATTTCATTCTGTATCGCCTGTTCATTATGCTTTACCAAAGGAAAACCAAGGGTCCAAGGGTTCAAGGATTCAAGGATTCAAGTGAAACGAGCGCAGGGGAAACCCTCGAACCCTCGACCCCTGTATCTCTGGCACCCTCGACCCCTCGATCCCTCGAACCCTCTTTTATTGTTTATGCCGTTATCATTCTCGCTTTTTTCATCGCTTCCTGTATATATGGCTACAACCGGTTGCAAGCAACAGAGACCGGAAGGTTAAAGGCAGTAATCATTCAGGGGAACATACGGCAGGATGTAAAATGGGGTGAGTCATTCAAGGTCAGAACAATAAAAACATATCTGCAAAAATCGGGTGAGGCCGGAAGAAACGCAGATATTGTCATCTGGCCTGAAACGGCCATGCCTTTTGTATTCGATGATGAAATACATATAAACAGATTCATAAAAGAAGTCCCCATTGCCCTGCAAACCAACCTCCTGTTTGGAACGGTCTCAAAGGATAAATCAGGGAGGTACCGGAATTCTGCTTACGTTTACGGGAATGATGGTATGCCCGCCGGCAATTACAGCAAGGTACATCTCGTTCCCTTTGGTGAATATACGCCCCTTATCTCATACTTTCCCTTCCTGTTAAAACTCACTGCCGCAGGCGGAGACTTTGCCCCGGGTGAGTCACACAAACCCATAGCTACACCATTGGGAAAAATCGGTATACTCATATGTTACGAAGGCGCATTCCCCTCCATAACTATCGAAACGGTTCGAAAAGGTGCGCAGGTTCTTGTGAATCTTACGAATGATGCATGGTATGACAAGAGTTCTGCCCCATATCAACATCTCGTCTTTTACGTCTTCAGGGCTGTCGAGGCCGACAGGTATGTGCTGCGCGCTGCAAACACGGGTATCAGCACAATTATAGACCCGAGAGGACGGATCAAAGAACAGACAGGCTTGTTTGTCGAAAGTACTTTTACCGGCATGTTTTCTTTAAAAACAGAAAAAACACCTTATGTAACTTATGGGGACTACTTCATTCTGTTCTCATTCCTGTGTCTTCTCGTTATCTGCGTATTGAAACTGTTAATACTTCTGAGGCTAAGAGGTATATAATTTTGTGTATATCTTTACCGGGAATCGTACGGGCATTGCTGGTTCGTTTTATGAAAGGTGCAATTTCTTTTACATGGTTCAATCCGTATGTTTACATCGCTTTCGGGTATGGCCGACAAGATATCGTTTTCCATAGCTGCGATAACCCGGTGGGCATCCTTCAGTGAACTGTGTTCAGGCATTATGAGATGCAGATCTACAAACTGTTTTCTTCCCGCTGTCCTCGTTCTGATATCCTTGAAGTCACAATATGAATCGATGTGTTTGGCAAGAACTTTCAGGACATCCATCTGCCCGGCTTCTCCGATTGACGCATCGAGGAGTTTCATAAATGCCTCTTTCAGGAGGCGGGCAGAAGGAACAATGATTATCGCACTTACGAGAAGTGTTGCCACTGGATCAATATAGTTAGCTATCGCAGAAAAACCGGTCCGTACTACAACCATGTAAAAGGCGAACGACAATGTAATGGAGAGGGAAATATACCCTTCAAGCCGGAAGTGAATCCCTTCGGCTTTCAGCGCCGGCGAAGAACTCTTTTTTGCAAGTTTCAGAATGAATGATGCCCCCCAGAAATTGATGACAACACCAAGAAAACTGCATATCAGGCCTATAACAGGGGATTTGATCTCATCAACGTGGACAATATTCAAAATAGCTTCGAACGACATGGCCAATGCGAGGCCGATCAGTACACTGCCTTCTATTAACTCACAGACGTTTTCAACCTTGCCGTACCCGTAGTTGTGGAAAAAGTCGGCAGGCTTGTCGGCCATTTTTATCGCATAGTAGAGGATGATGGAAACGGCCAGGGCAACGCAGGATATCCCCAAATCGGCCGCTATTGCGAGGGAATTGACTATAATCATTGCGAAAACTTTTATAACGCAGAGAACAACGTTTGAAAAAAGGCTCACCTTTACGGCAAGCATCATGTCTTTCTTGAGGCTCATATTTCCATTATATACCAAATCTAAAGTAATGGCAAAGAAGCCAGCAATTCCCGGTGAACCTTCTCAGCCCTTCCCGGTAATGCCAACCATCGGCAGTTGATCGTTAGAGGAAGTTGATTCCATTGCAAGGCTGTTTAAAAGCGCCTTTGCCGCCTGTTGCTCGGCTTCTTTCTTGTTTTTTCCTGTCCCTTTTGCCTTGTAATCTTTTCCTACGTATACGAAGACGGTAAAACCATCTTTTGTCCGTCTTGTAAACTTGTATTTTGGCAGGATACCCCATCTCTTCTGGGAATATTCCTGGAGGGTATTTTTCGGGCTCTTTTCGGTAAGTTTTTCTTCGTTAAAATAGGGCTGGAACAACTCTTTGATTACGCGGGTTGTTTTTCTTGCGCCGCCATCAAGGTAAAGTGCGCCGATAAGCGATTCGAGCATGTTTGACAGAACCTTTGACTCCTCTGGTACATAGTTATCACCATTACCATAAGACATATGTTTCCCGAGATCGATGGCCTTTGCAATTTCGGTCAAAGTTTCCCTCTTAACGAGGCTTGAACGTGCGTTACTCAAAAAGCCCTCATCCCTGGTTTTGAATCTTCTGTATAGAAGTACGCTTATGATGCTGTTCAGAATGGCATCGCCAAGATACTCAAGCTTTTCGTTATCCGACCTTCTTACGTCCTTTTTTTCGTTAAAATAGGAGCTATGCGTGATGGCCTGGTTAAGCAATGCCCTATTTTTGAATGTATAATTGATTGTTTCTTCTAAGGGGGTAGGTTCCATGGCTGAGGGCTGAGGGCTGAGGGCAAAGAGAATGAAATCATTTAGCTTCCAGACTCTCCGCTCTTCGCTCTCCGCTCTACGCTAAACCTTAAATGCTTGTTCCATTCCTGAGTATTTCTTTCTCAATTTGGGTTTCTCAATTTTGCCGGTCGGGTTTCTTGGCACTTCACCAAAGAAAATCTTTCTCGGTCTCTTATACTTCGGTAATGCCTCGCAGAATTTCATTACCTCTTCTGCTGTCAGCGTCTTCCCGGGGATAACTTCAATAATAACCGCAACGATCTCGCCGAGTCTCTCATCAGGCAGGCCGATTGCTGCTGCGTCTTTTATATTCGGATTTGTATGAAAAAAATCTTCAATTTCAACAGGGAAGACATTCTCGCCACCAGTGATGATAATGTCTTTCTTGCGGTCAACAAGCCATATAAAACCATCCTCATCAACTTTGGCCATATCACCTGTGTAGAGCCATCCATCAATGAGCGCCTTTGCCGTTGCCTCGGGGTTCTTGTAATACTCCCTCATAACACCATTCCCACGGACACAAAGCTCGCCCGGTTCGCCTTTCTTGACAATTTTACTGTTTTCATCAACAACCTTAAATTCCCAGTTGAATCCGGGAATACCGATTGCACCGATTTTATGCTCATTCCCTGTACCGAGATGAACACAACCAGGGCCCGTAGATTCGCTTAAGCCGAAGTTTGTATCATAATCCATACCCGGGAAATATGATTTCCAGTGCTTAATGAGCGCAGGCGGAACCGGCTGTGCTCCGATATGCATAAGACGCCACTGATCAAGCTTATAATTAGAAAGCTTAATTTCCCCGCTGTCGAGCTTCAGGAGTATATCCTGTGCCCACGGTACAAGGAGGAATATGTGCGTCCCGCCTTCTTCGCTGATTGCCTCAAGTGTCCACTCCGGAGAAACACCCTTCAAGAGAACACCCCTTGCCCCGACGATGAAGCTTCCGAACCAGTGCATCTTCGCCCCTGTATGGTAAAGCGGGGGTATCAAGATAAAACAGTCGTCCTTTGTCTGCCTGTGATGTGCATTTTCTGTGATACATGCGCAGAGCATGTTTTCGTGTGTAAGTAAAATCGGCTTCGGCTGCCCTGTTGTGCCGGAAGTAAAATATAATCCGCATTCGTCATTGGAGTTAATCTCAACATTCAGCGGAGTTGCAGGGGCTGCATCAACAAGTTTTGCAAATGATTCCGCAAATGATGGTGGATTGCCCACGCATATATAAGACTTTACTGTAGGAAGTTGACCTTTTATCGCTTCAATCCTGCCCGCAAACTCCTCATCGAAAACGATGACCGTCGGCTCCGCCACATCACAACAGTATTTTACATCCTCTGCGGTAAAGCGGAAATTGAGTGGTACCACCCATGCGCCCGTCCTGACCATTCCAAAATAGGCAGCAAGCCAATCAATGGAGTTCATCATAAAGTGGACAATCTTGTCACCCTTTTTCACGCCTTTCTTGGCTAAAACGTTGGAAAACTGGTTTGCCTTGTCGTCAAACTGCTTCCATGTTACTTCAAACCTCTTCTTTTCCGCGGGAATTCGCTCAATAAGCGCTACATCATCCGGATACATTCGTGCGTTTCGAGCGAGGATTTCTCCGATGTGTATATATATATCTGACATAGCTAAATCCCTCCTCAATTATTTGGTAATTTTGGTGTTGACAATGCGACAACATTCAATTTATCATGCTAAAAATCTTAAAAGCAATATAAAAAACCAATACAGGAGGAGGTTATTATGAATTTCGCAATGTTTTCCGGCCTTAACGCCAGCAAGTTCCCCAAGAGGGAGTTCATTATTGAGAGCTACCCTTCAAAAAATATGAGGAGAAGCCTGACATGGGAACAATTTGACGATCAGGCCAATAAAATCGCCAACTATCTGATCAAGGATTGCGGTGTCAAAAAAGGCGACAACATCGTTCATCTCATGATGAACTCTATGGAATGGTATGCAAGCTATATTGCAGTGCTTAAAACAGGGGCAACCATTACACCATTAAACTTCCGCTTCGCAAGCGCCGACATAAAATATGCGGCAGACGTTACAAAATGCAAGGTATTCATGTTCGGCGAACAGTTTAACGCCAGGGTTGAGCCGATCATGAAGGAAATGGATTACTGCAAGCACTTCATCTGCCTCGGCAATACAATTCCGGCAGGTGTAAAATCGTACAACGAGATCGTCGAAAAAGGCAACGGTGCAGCAGTTTGTGTTGAAACAGATGACGATGAAAGGGCAGAACTGATGTTTACATCAGGCACCACAGGGGCACCGAAACCGGTTTGCCATACCCACAGAACACTCTTCTTCATCGGCATAGGAAATGCGCTCACATACAACGAAGGTTATAACAGCGTATATCTCGCACCACACCCATTCTACCACAGCGGCACGCTCTTCCTCTCCTTCCCGTGCTACATAGCTGCAGGCAAGATTCTCATGCCTATGGAAATTCAGCCGGAATTCTATTTGAGGAGCATTGCAGATGAAAAATGTACCGGTGGCTGGAATACAGTGCCAACATGGTCCGATGTTATTTATGCTATTAAATCCGGCCAGGTAGATGTCAGTAAATATGACCTCTCCGCCTTTAGGCATGTCGAAATAGGCGCCCAGCCGGTTCCCTATATCCTCCTTGAAGATTCCAAAAAGATCTTCCCCAATATTCCAATTGCAAACATCTATGGCATCACAGAAGGTGGCGGTGGCGGACTCACAAACTGCTACGATGCAGACATCATGAGAAAACCGGGTTCTATCGGACAGGCAACGGTCTTCATGGAAGCAAAGATTGTTGATACCAATGACAACAAACTTCCTGTCGGTAAGGTAGGCGAACTTCTCCTTAAGGGCCCTCGCCTCATGAAGGAATACGCAATGAACCCTGAAATGACCGCGAAGACAATAAAAGACGGATGGCTGTACACAGGCGATCTGGCCTATGAGGATGAGGAAGGATTTATCTTCTTTGCTGACCGGTCGAAGGACTTGATCATCAGGGGCGGCGAAAACATCTTCCCTGCCGAGCTCGAAGACGTATTGAGAAAACATCCGAAGATCCAAGACGTTGCAGTCCTCGGCTATCCGCATCCAAGGCTTGTAGAGGTTGTCATGGCAATTATCCAGGTGAGAGAAGGGCAGACCATGGTAGACGAAGAGGTAATCAACTTCGTAAAGGAAAAAGGCCTTGCAAAATTCAAATGGCCGGAAAAGATGGTCTATGCAACAATACCACGTAACCCGGCAGGAAAGATTGAAAAACCAAAGTTAAGAGACATCTATGTGAAGCCTGCAAAAGAAGCAATGGAAAAAGAATTCAAGAAAGGCAGCTAAAAGATACAGCCCTCAGGGGTAGTAAATAAAAACGCCCGTTTTGCGACGGGCGTTTTTGTTCCAGGAAGGTAAATAAGGTAAATATGGATAACAGAAAGAAAGTCGGCATAGCGCTTATTATCGTCGGTATTTTGCTGCCCCTCGTTTTCTTGTTTTTTACCACCGGTTACCAGCAGAGCACGGGTTTTTTCAATACCCTTTTCGCCTTAAAAATACCGGTAAATCTTTTCAACAAATACAAGTTCGGAATACCATACAGGCTGTTTATTGCCTTTGGTGTTGCCCTGATTTTTTTGGGAATAAGGAGCCTGGACTTCGCAAGATTCAATTCAGACAAAACAGACAAGACAGACAAAACAGACAAAGACGGTGATTCGGAGTAGTTTAATGGGAATCTATCTGAGCCGGAACTCAACCGGTAAATGCACAATTAATCTATGGGGGTTGCTGCGGGATAAATTAACCCTTGAAATTGCATCACTGGCAGCATCATCGAGCATTTGAAACCCTGAGCTTTCAACAACTTTTATACTGCCTTCCAGCCCCATCCTTCTTGCCTTTTCGGGATATTTCAGGTGTTTCATCACAATCTCTCTCACGTATCCATAATCGTGTAGCCTGTTGCCCCCTCCACCTCCGGATGAACCCGAGCCTTTGTCTGTCCCTCCTCCACCGCCATGGCCTGCTCCACCAGACCCTGCTCCTCCTCCTTTTTGTAAGCTGCCGTCTGCCTCACCACCACGACCTCTTTGGCCGGCCACAGGGTTTAACGACACCAAATCTATAGAAGGAGCTTGAACTTTACCTTGAGTCACTCCGATAACGCTATTAGTTTCAATGCTTTTATTCATGGCGGGGTCACTGCTTTGCCGTATATCTTCGCCCCTGCTTCCCGACCCCTGCTCTTTTTTCCCTTCTTTACCTTCCCCGCTTCCCCGCTTCCCTCTGTCTTCTGACTTCTGTCTTCTGTCTTCTGACCCCTGGCCCCTGCCCCCTGCCCCCTCTTTTCCATCCATTAACGTGAAGTCCACCAGTATGCTTTCCTCCTGGAGCGACTTGTGGCTAAAAGGCAAAAAGCCAAGAACATACAAAAGGGCGAAATGGGCAATGATCGATATAAAAAGGGCGAAAAGCAGATTATTCGGGTTCCTGGTAATACGCAATAAATCCATGCTGTAATGTATTACAACTACTGAAATTTGTCAAAATTTACAGAAACCTTTATAACTTAAATATGTTTGAAGGCCTTCCTGACAGTCTCTTCTTCCACCGGTGAGGTCAAAAGAGAGACAAAGAGAAAAACAAGAAATGAAACCGGGAGGGCAATAACCTGCGGGTCAATCATATTCCATGGCAACCCGGCCAGGGTATCACATTTAAATATCCACCTGCATAACCCTATGGCTTTTGACTCGTATTCATGGAAAAACAGCATCCACAGCAGAGAAAGAAAAAGGCCACAGACGATGCTCGCCTTTGCACCTGTTTTTGTGCCACCCTTCCAGTAAAGGGCAAAAAGGTATGATGGAATAAAGGTTGCACCGCACAGGCCAAAGAAAAAGGCTGTTGCAACAGCAACCACACCTTCCGGGAGCAAAAGACCGATTATCAGCGTCGCGAAGATGCCGAACACTATGCCTATCCGGGTAACTATTGTAGTTTCTGCTACAGATCTCCCCCTGAGCAATGCCTGTTCTAAAATATCCCTGCTCAGCGATGAACCGGTGGCAAGGAACTGGGCACTGCTGGCGCTCATAGCCGCTGCCATGAGGGTAACGAGGAATAAGGCAACAAACCACTGCGGGTAAAATCTGTCCACATACAGAGGGATTATCTTGTCAACGTTACCTTGAACCGATTGGATAGACAATTCGGTATAGGTATTATAAAAAACAACATTAGTAAGCGCCCCTACCGCAAAGGCTATACCGGTTGTGAAGAGGATAAAAAGCGCTGTAAAAGGGATGGACCTGTTCAGGTCACGGTCAGATTTCAGCGTCATGAACCTTACATTGAGTTGCGGCTGTCCGAGAACACCAATACCCACTCCCATAATCATCGTTGTAATGATAAACCACCACAGTGAAGACCCGGCAGCGGGCATGGAAGTAAATCCTCTGTGTCCTATCTCCTTCAAAGCCTGAGGAACAAGGGGTGCCAATTCCGTTAATGCCTTGTGGGCGTTAACGACTCCTCCTGCCATGACATACGTAGTGATGCCGATGATTATCATTGACACAATCATAATGATACCCTGAAAAACAGAGGTGTACAGTATGCCCTTGAGGCCCCCCCAGAGGACATAACAGGCCGTTATTAACAAAAATCCGAGTAGCGCTGTGGTAAAGGGGATATTCATATATACTTCGATAAATCTCGCAATTCCAATCAGAATTGCTGCCGTATATACAGGCATAAAAACAAAGATGACGAGACCTGAAAAGCCCTGGATGAACCGTGAATTGTAACGCCTTCCAAGAAGTTCAGGAAAGGTATGTGCATCAAGCGCTTTGCCCATTTTTCTCGTTCTTTTTCCGAACACCACAAAGGCGACCCATACGCCTATCATAATATTCAAAAAGGCGAGCCATGACATGCTAAAACCATAGAGCGCACTGACACCACCAAAACCGATGATTGCTGCTGTGCTTACATAAGTTGAGCCATAGCTCAAAGCCATTGTAAGAGGATGAACCTGCCGCCCGGCGAGGAGATAATCCGATACTGTTGTGGTCCGTCTGTATCCGAGATACCCGAGGTAAACGGTTACAACAAGGTATATTAAGGTAAATGTGACGAGATAGAACATGGTTTCGGGTCTAAGGGAGCTTCTCTATCAATTCGATTTCTTCCTTCTCCCATTTTATCTCTTCCCTGTAATCGCCGTCTTTTTCTTCCACCCCTCTGCGCCAACGGATTACGCCATAGACAAGACAGAACAGAGCCGAAAGAATGGTAAGAACATAACCTGAAAAAATCCAGAAATCAGGAAAACCAAGCATTGCTATATCTCATTAGCATTTAGCTTTTCCCTTTGTCAAGGGATAATAAAATCAGTTTTGAGTTATGAGTTATGAGTTATGAGTTTTTTTAACTTAACGCTTAAAACTTAACACTTAAAACTGTTTTTTGGTGGTACACCATTTGTATTCCATCCCCTCAGCCTGTAATAATCATCTTTCATATATTCGAGCTGTTCTCTCGTTATAATAGCTTTCTTCGAGCCTAACGGCTCTTCAAAAAAGCGGGAAGGGAGGGTGTCATCGGCCCTTGTAAGTCCCTCCCTTATATTGAAATTCCTTGTGATATCCTGGATATTTGAGGCAATCCGCTGGAGGTCTTCCTTATTTACATCCATGCCCGTTGTCATGTGAACAATGGAGGTCAGTTCGTCCCAGAGGTAAAGGTCACGGTAAAACCTGCACAGGATGAGCGCATCCTGTAGCGTAAGTCTGTCCTCATAATCAATAAAGACTGCCGCTTTGCCTTCTGTCTGTTCAGGTGGGATGATCCCCGACGCCTCTGCCTTGAAGACAGTAGAGCGGAGATGGCACGCACCTCTGTCCGATGTGGCATAGGCAAGCCCCATGCCTTTGAAATATCTTGGGTCATATCCGGCCGGCTCCAATCCTTTCACATGGATGGC
>JAPLKD010000106.1 GCA_026388245.1 Pseudomonadota bacterium
CCAATCATATCGCCTTTTTTAACAACTTCATCACCAAAAATAGCAACTTTCCCGTTCCTTCCAGCAATAATTGCAACAAGTCTGGCGGACCCTGTTGACTGTTGTTTACTACGCTCTCCCTCAACGTACCCTGGAAAACCAAAAGGGTCTCTTCCCCATGTAGCATCATTCAGCTTAGCATAAATCTGAGTGCGGAGCTTCGGCTCTGCCGCTCCCGTGGCTGGTTGCGGTGCGCCCGGAGACGCTGCTTGTGGAGCGCCAGGCACGGCTGTTGCGGCGCCCTGCGGCTGCGCCTGACTCGCCTGCGGTTTCGGCGCCGGGGCGGGCGGGGTTTTTTTACCGGAAAATACAAAGAGATAGAGAATAATACCGACTGCAAATACAAGGGCAAAGATAACCGGCTTACTTATCTTCAAGGACACCCGACCTTCTTGCAGTAAATTCTACCGCAAATTTTCCTGTTAGAGCAGGATATTCTATTTCATCATACGATATTTTTGCTTTTGAAATCCCTCTATAGAACTTTCTATTCCCCAGATCATTGAGAAGCTTTCCTATATTTACGTATTTGCCCTTCAGTCCGATTTCAAAAACAGGGTGTATGAGCAATAACCCGGGTTCACCTTCAAGCGATGAAAAATTAGTGCTAAAACTGCTCAAGGATGCTGCATCTTTCTTTATATCCTTGAGTAATCCAATCATAAAATCCGGGAATGCGTCGATCGTAGGTAATTGCATCTGTATTTCAATGATTGAAGATTTGGCCTGCTCGTTTCGCTTTTTTAAATCGATAGCGGTTCTGATATTAACTTCGATTCCTTGTTCTTCCTGTTTCAGATTCGAAATTTCTTTCTCTTTCTGCTTTATCTTTGCCGAAAATGGCATATAGAAAATAAAAACCCATAAAGCAATAATCATCACAGGCACTACAAACCAGATATGAAACATCTTGAATTTAAATTTCATACGTCATACACCTTGCAGTCAGCATAAACTCCAAAACCTTTTGCCCCTTGATATCCTTTACCTCTTTTTGGGCAATATCAACGTTATACAAAAAACCCATTTTCTGTAATCTGACTAATATATTCATCAGGGCAGTTTCCGCTAAATCAACATCACCATAAATTTCTCCCCTTATTTTTATACCATAATCCTTTTCTGATGCCTCTGCAGCCTTCTTTGCAGCCAGCGCAGCAGCATCGTTCTGGGGATCGTCTGATTTGCGTAATGCTTCCTTTTTTGGTTCCTTCGGAATACCTGTAATTATTTTGTTATATACGTCAAACTCTAATTCTTTCAAGTGTATGTTTTCCGGTAAAGTTGCAGATAGATACTTCATCAAGGCAATGAATGTGACATCTTTCTTTTTTATCTCATTTTGAACTGCCACAAATTCGTTGTAGTTCTGCGAACTTGTCGCCGCCAAATTATTTGAAAATGTAACATACTGCTTCTTTTTTTCATCAATGACAGTTTTCTCTATCTGAAGAGAAGTATTTGCTTGGTTCATTTTGTTCAAAATATTTAAAGAAAATATAATCAGCACCGAGACTACTGCAACCGTCCCGATCCTTATCCATTTACTGTAAATCTCCTGCTTAACCTGTGCCTTGATCTCTTCAGGCAACAAATTGATAAGGCCTTCATGGTTAGCACAGAGAATATAAGACGATAAATACTCATCATCAATGTCAACCGGAGGACGCAACACATCTATCACTTCTTCCATCAAATCCTTATCCATTTCTTCCATCAAAGACTCTGCCAGTTTACTGAAAAAACCGGGAATTTTTGCCCCTCCACCGGTGATAAATACCTTCCTTACCGGTTTCTCCGGATACCTCTGACTGTATACACTGAAAGTCCTTTTAATCTCCCCTGACAGTCTTTCAAGGGGGACACTTAAAGCAACGAGGGCCTCATCGTTAAATCCAAAATCACGCTTATGCTTCTCGGCATCATCATAAGAAAGATTCATTTCGCTCATAAGGGCATCGGTAAAGCTTTCGGAGGCAGTCATTATATCTCTTACAAAGCACAGTTTCTGGTTATAAAAAATATAAATACCGGACTGTCTGCCACCAACATCGATAACGGCAACAGAATTCTTCTTGTCGTCTTTCTCTACAGCCCGGGCAAAGGTAAAGGCGATATCCGTCAACAACCTGAATTTCTGGAAACCTGCCAGGTTGATAGCAGACAGGATATTATCGGCATCCGCCTTTTGAATACCCGTAAAAAGCACTTCCTGCTTTTTTGTACCCCTTTCGTCAACCTCACCAAGCATTGAAAATTCATAGATCATCTCTTCGAGAGGCGTAGATATCATTTTTGATATAGACCAGTTAAGGGCATCTTTCAGCTCATTCTTCGGCAGTATTGGTATTGTAAAAATCCGTTTTTGTATATTCTGTGAGGTAAGACCTATCGAGACCTCAAGGTCATTTCCTTCTTTTATTACAATATCGTCTAAGATTTCTGCTAAGTTACCATAATCGCCGGTGTAAGGATAAACCCCCTTTGAGATAATAGTCCCTTTCCCTTTCTTGCCGTTCCATCGCAGGTACTTAACGCTCACTGTTCCTATATCTATGCCGAGCTGATCCAAACTAAACCCCTATGAATAAATAATCAATAACCAATTACAATTTACAACTATACAAACAGAATGCACTATAAATACTACTACTACTACTACTACTACTACAAATAAAATGCAACCTTTTTTACAAAAATGCAACCTTTTATTTTATTTTTTTAACAAAAGTCATTGCAATGTACATATAAACCCGGCTTTTCATGACTTCCAATCAAGACTCT
>JAPLKD010000045.1 GCA_026388245.1 Pseudomonadota bacterium
GCGATGTAAAGCGGTTCTTCATAGGTCACCCAGTCCTTCCTTCTTTCCTGCCTGTGTTTTTCTATCCTCATGCGCATCTCTTCATCGAGGCATTCTGCGGTGGCGACAAAGGCTTTTTGCCCAGAAATGGCTGATGTTTCGTTCAGTGCAAAGGTGCTTTTTCCGCTCCGTGAACCCCCCAGAATGAAAATTATCTTCTGCATTTTTTCTTAACCTCCTCAGGCACGATTAATACAAAAGGCTTCTGTGAGAGAGGGTTCCTTTCCACAACCACTAAGGTTTTATAAACTTCTTCTATGTCACTATAGTTCAGGACCTCTTCCGGTGTGCCTGTCCTTTTTATCTGTCCCCTGTCCATAAGGATAAGGCGGTCGCAGTATTCCGATGCCAGATTAAGGTCATGAAGTACTATTATGACTGTGAGCCCGTATTCTTTATTTAACTTCCTTATCAGGTCTAAAATGTTCACCTGGTGGGTAATGTCAAGGTGCGCTGTAGGCTCATCCAGAAGGAGCATCCATGGCTCCTGTGTGAGAGCCCGTGCAATAAGGGCAAGCTGCATCTCCCCGCCGCTGATTTCAGACATATAACTGTCCTGAAGTTTTACGATGTCTGTCATTATCATGGCATGTTCCGCTACTTCAATATCACTTTCAGTTTCAAAAAATTGCATGTTTTTGTAATGGGGTGTCCTTCCAAGGAGGACATACTCCTTCACGGTCATGGATATTACTGGTAAGTTCTGTGAAACTACGGCTATTTTTTGTGCTATTTCTTTATGATCTATGCTGTGTAATTCCTTATCTTCAAGGTAAATCTTCCCTTTATACGGCTTAATTAAACGCGTTATAGCCTTTAACAGGGTTGTCTTTCCGGAGCCGTTCGGGCCAATTATACCGGCAAACTCACCTTTGCCTATCTCAAGATTGATTCCATTGAGGACAATCTTTGTGCCATATCCGCATGTTAAATCGGAAATTCTTAGCATACCTTTTTTCTCATTAAAGAAATAATCTCCTGCTTAAGGCATAAATAAAAATGGTTCCTCCGAGTATGCCGGTAATGACGCCCACAGGAAGCTCTACCGGGGCAATGACAGTTCTTGCCAGCATATCACAGAATATCAAAAAACCTGCCCCTGAGAGAAATGAGGTAACCAGAAGCACTCTATGGTCATAGCCCACAAGCATCCTCATAAAATGTGGAACAATCAACCCTACAAATCCTATGAGTCCGGTAACGGATACGCTGATACCGGTAAGCAAAGAAGCGATAAGGAAAAGCAGCTTTTTCTTTTTTTCCACATCAATGCCGAGATGGATTGCTTCTTCTTCCCCGAGGGTTAATGCATTCATATCAAGGCAAAAAAGATAAGACAAGGCAAGACATGCAACCGAAGCAAAGCATGCCATCCATATCAAAACCCAGCTTGGTTCTTCAAGGGAACCCATAATCCAGAAGATGATGCCCTGGAGGTCTTCTGTCCGGGAGATAGCAAGGATTAGTATGACCAGAGAGGAAGAGATAAAGCTTATCATTACCCCTGTAAGGAGAAGGCCGTGTATCCTGAGGATACCCTTTTTAATATTGAGGAGATAAACCGGCAGGATAACGAGAAAAGCGCCCAGAAAGCCTGAGAGTGGCATAGCTATATTGGGTATTATCTGGTTGAGCCGTAAAATGATGCACAATGATGCCCCCAGCGCTGCACCTCCTGAAATGCCCAACGTATAAGGCTCAACAAGAGGGTTCCTGAACATGCCCTGTAAGATAACCCCTGCGAGGCTCAAGGCGCCGCCTATCGCAAAACCTAAAATAATACGCGGTAAACGAATATCGAGGAGGATGCTGTATTCCGGAGTCCCTTTGCCTTCGATGAGGATGGATATTATCCTGTTTACAGGAATGCCTGCAGAGCCGGTGCATAAGGAGATGATACTTACAAGCACGAGAAATGCAATTGATACAAGTATATAACATGACCATTTTGTTGCTCTTTTTTTCATCATCTTTGAATAATCCTTATGATTTCTTCCAGATATTCGGCAAAGCTTACCGGTGTCGGGCTGCATATGCTGTCAGGGTCAACAAGGTGTATCCTGTTATGCTTTACGGCATTAATCATTTTGTATTTATGCCATGTTTTTCGCTCATCTTCACCGGATATCCCCATGGTTGCTATCAAAATTACATCAGGGTTTCTTTTTAACACTTCTTCCCGGCTTATAAGACCTGATCCGGCTTCCTTAAAAATGTTAATTCCTCCGGCAAGTTCGATGTAATCATTCACAAAAAATTCGTTTGTA
>JAPLKD010000287.1 GCA_026388245.1 Pseudomonadota bacterium
CGGGGCATAGCTTCACAGCGGAAGAAGGTCGTTATTATCATTTTCGGCCACAGGAAACATTGAAACAATTGTTGAATTTGATCGAAAAATCGCGCAAAGCCCTTCAGGAGGGATATAATCTGCCTGCAGGCATCCGCATGAAAGTATATAAGTCGATCAAGGACCCTACTGCGGATGCTGTAAGTGCCGTTCTGATATACAAAGGACTTAACCCACATTGCAGCCTTGAATCCTTAACTACCTGATATGCAAGTATAACATTTTCTTAAGTTTCGGAAGGGGGGACTACGGATTTTTTTAGAATCATCTGTTCGGGTTTTATATATTTGGGGTTTGACAGGAGGTTTTCCTGGCCGACCAAGATCTGTTGTTTTGCTTGCATAATTTCATCTTTTTGATCCTTTTTTTCTCGTATACCCTGCATTTGAGCCTTCAGTTTTAAACTACCAACTATTCAAATTTGACATTTTTTGCAGCGGTCAATGTTATCTAATTTTGCAACTATTAATTAAACGTAAATGCCATTCATAATTCATAACAATCTGATTAATAGATTTTATAATTCATTTATGCATTAATTTGAACGGTCTTTCTTTTTCGTGTAAATGGATAGTGTTTATAGTTCATCAGATCATAAACCCGGCTAACTTGTTTGTTTGGTTCGGTGCATTGACGGATGCAAACTATTTCGTCTTTGATATTTTCAATACTGGTGGTAACACACTTTTGAGTATTCATCATCCGAACAATTTCCCGCCAATCAGAATGACACCCTTTCTGCTTTAATTGATATCGGATGGTAGCCACCAACCAATAAGCGAGGATCCCCAAATTGAGGTGAGCCATGGTCGCATCATCACTCTTATGGTAAATGGGCCGCAAATCCAGATCGGACTTCAATAGCCGAAAGGTATATTCTATTTCTCTGATAATGTTATATATATCCCAAAGAGTTTTCTCATCGTTTTCCTGTAATGAGGTCCGTAGAAAATACATTCCGGCCTCTTTATCCGGGTCTTCTCCAACTTTATGACAGCAGCTAACCTTCGTTGCAATTCCTTTTCCATCATCGCTGACCAGGATATCATAGTACTTGTGTATGGAGGGGTATTTCTGTTTTAACCTGCCAATTCTTTCATATACTTTTTTCACGGTTTTGGTTCCGCCTTTTGTGGATACCCCCGAGTTGATCTGCTCGATACCCTGTTCGAACCGCTGCGAAAACAATCCGTTCATACTATTCTCTTTCAACGCTTTGGCCTGGCTTTTAACCAATAAATATTGATCCGTATCCTGAGGGTTTCCGGTATCATTCATCACTTTGATCAGTTCGATGGGCTGATCTCTTTTGTCCTTAATCACCACAGGAGTGCTGTCGATATCGGCATGATAGTCTTTCAACCCCGACCGGGTTACGCACAGATAAGCATAGCCTTTCTGCTTCAGCATTTCAATATTTTCTTCGGTGGCAATACCGGCATCCATCACCACGATCGGTTTGCGCGCCGTTGCTGAGGTATGGCTACTAAGTGTTTCTATCATGACAGCCAGGGTTTTACTATCCGCGGTATTCCCTTCAAAAATATTCGTGTACTTTAAAAACCCTTCCCGGTTGACCACTGCGGCCAGGACCACGATTCTGGCATCGCTTCGCTTTTCCTTGCTACGCCCAAACTTTGCAATGGCACTGGCCTTCATCCGACCCTCAAAATACGTGTTGGTCAGATCGTACAAAATGATCTTGTCTTCCAGATCGAAGAGCTCATTGGTCCGGGTTGATAAATAATTTTCCAATTTCCGATTCACCGAATAGAGTTTGCGCGAGATCCCGTACAATGAGTCTTTCGTCACTTTTTCTTTCTCGAACCCGGTCAGCTCGCAAACAGCAGAATTTTCTCTGATCACAGATACGGTCTTTAATTCCGAGGCAGGATACACGGCCCGGCTGATAATATGGGTGGTGGCCAACGATATATTTTTTTCGTCCCAGTTTTCCTGCCGTAAAAAATCACCAATTCCAAGTTGATCAAATGCTTGTTTACAAAGCCATTCCGCTCCTATTTCCCTCGCATCTTTATTCTTGAGCGTATTCATGTTTACCACTTCCCAATCTTCCTTTTCCCAGGAAATATCACACCGCCTTTTCGACCGGATTTCCAGATAAAATTGTTGGGCCAGCTTTTCCACCTTTTCATCAAGCGGGGAAAGCGCTAGTGTGCCCGATCCGTTTTTTATCAACTCTTCTATCCGTATCGCCAGCATTCTCTTCTGATCGGCGGAGTCCAACTCCTCCAGTTTGCCTAACCCCAAAATGATTCGATGATGAATACTTCCATGGATCCGGTAGCTTTCACATAGACGGTAGATAAAATGCCGCTCCCCTGTCGTCTTATTATATTTCGTTATCGGTTTCAGAAACATACCCTAAAGGTAAATACCTGATAGTTACCCGACAACGAGCCAGGGGGGACTACATTTTAAATTCGCTAAAATACCAAAATCAAATGCATTGATAATCTATTCGATACGTTTTCGCTATTTCTAAATTGTTAATAAATACTGGGTTATCAACCGATTTTTCTTAGTTTTAAGGGTCAGACCCTGCAATGTGGGTTAAAAACAGCGATGGAACCAACATAGATATCGAAATGATTGATTCAGAACTACATGTGGTGACCAGGCTAAATGGGCGTGATAACATTACACAACACGATCGGGATATACAGGCATACGTTAAGCATGAATTTTACCAGACTATCCGGGGCGTATATGGATAAACGTGACTGCAGGTTAAGCCTTCAGATTGTAAGCCACAATGTAGTCCCCATGCCTTACCAGTAACATTCCAAAATAGATAGCCGGATGTGCCCAGTGAGGGCCGGTGCCCATCTTAACCTGGAAAGAGCTGGTGACTTTAAATTCCTTTGGATCGGCCTTCACCAAAGCCATGTTCCCTCCCTTCTCCTCGTAACAATAGAGCATCCCA
>JAPLKD010000186.1 GCA_026388245.1 Pseudomonadota bacterium
GCATCTCTCCATTATTACGGTAAACCGGCTTTTCAATTGAACCCTGACGAGGCTGCCCATCTTGCAGTTATACTTCCCAATCCAAGAAAGTATCGTCTTGACGGGTCATCCAGATATGTGGAAAAGCGGGCAAAGATTATCTATGACATCATGGTAAAACGGGGCATTGTAGAGCCGGAATATGAGGATGTTGAGTAGTTACGCAGTTTTTTTCAATGTTTCCTTTGAAAAGAATGAGACTATAAGTGCAAGGCAGTTGATGAAGAGAAATACCAGCAAAGCCTTCCTGTAAGCTGACGGAGGATACGCATCACCGATCTTTCCTGCATTGTCGAGAATGTAACCGATAAGGGGCTGGAATACAATCCCTCCGAAGAATGAGAAAAGGTTTGCAGCGCCGATAGCGGTGCCGGCGATTTGAAGAGGGAAGAGTTCTTTCACGTTCGTAATCGCAATGACAATGATCGAACTGGTAGTAATGCCCATAACAAAGAAAATTGCAAAGAGCGCCGGGATTGGTAAAATATTGTAAAATGTTACCATGATCGACCAGACAATGAAGTTGCAGATGGAAGCTCCCACAAGGACCTTTTTTCTGCTTACCACAATTTTATCCGAAAGGTATCCCAGAGAGGGCCCGCCAAACACCATGCCCACAGCAATCATTGAGAGGATATTGCCGGCTCCGGGTTTTGTCATCCCGTACGTATCGAGGAGATAAGGCCCTGCCCAGAGGCCGAAGAAACTGAAAAGCGTACCCTCGGTAAAGAATAACCAGATGGCAATAGCCCAAAAGTGTTTATCCTTAAGCACTAATACAATACCTGAAAAGAATTTCCTCTTGGGTTTCCCTGGTATGATAACCGTATCGTCTGGAGCACGGATGACCTTTTTGTTGGGGCTGTCAACTACAATAAGCCACGTTAAAATGGTAAGAACCGCAGTAATAGCCCCGGTCAGAATAAAGGCTGCCCTCCACCCGAAATTCTGTGTGAGAATGGCAAGCGGTGTTGATGCCGAGAGCCATCCTATCCCCCCTATTGCCATAAAGAGGCCCATTGTCCTTGCGTATTCCTTTCCGTGATACCATTCAGCAATAACTTTCAGTGAACAAACGAATGTGGCAGATACACCAAAACCAACGATGACCCTGGATAATGTTGCAAAACCGAAGGTCGGAGCAAGCCCGAAGAGAACAGCCCCGATTGCTGCGATGAAGCCGAGCAACGTTACCGTTTTTCGTGCCCCCCATGAGTCGGAAAGGAGACCAACCGGTATCTGCATGATTGCGTAAGAATAAAAATAGCCCGATGCAAGTATGCCAAGTGATGTGCCGCTTATCTGGAATGTTTTAACAAGTTCGGGCGCAACAACGGCAGGGCATACCCTGTGAAAATAAACAAAAAGGTATTGAAGGGCAAGAATCCAGAATATAAACCAGCGGGAGTGCAGGGTTTCCATAGCGACAGGATTCAGAATAGCAGATTGAATGGACAACAGAAAGAAAAATGATCAGTCAATTTCATAAAGTAAGTGCGCCCGGTGCGATTTGAACGCACGGCCTTTGGCTCCGGAGGCCAACGCTCTATCCAACTGAGCTACGGGCGCAGATCGATCGTTTTGAGGTGATGGAGAAAAAAATATATTTTCTGCTTAACATATTTTGTGAAATATAGCATACTTAGTATACAGTTCCAAAAGAATAAACGACCCGTATGAAAAAGTTAATTATACCCATTTCGATAGGTCTCCTCATAACTGCAATTTTTACCACATTTGCCATCATAAGGTTTTTACCTCTTGAGCGCCTTGAACTCCTTGTGTATGACTCGCGTTACAGAATACGCGGTCACACAACCCCTCCAAAAGAGGTCGTTATAATCGGAATTGACGATAAGAGCCTTGAAAAGATGGGGAGATGGCCATGGGACCGGAGTAAAATTGCCGCTCTCATCGACATATTAAAGGATATGGGCGCAAAGGTTATCATGATGGATATTATCTTCAGCGAACCTTCTAAAGATGATGAAGTGCTTGCTGCATCAATTAAAAAGGCAGGAAATGTAATCTTACCGGTTGTTTTCGACTTTAAGGGGGAAAAGAAAGGAATAAAGGAGGACATCCTCCCTGATTATGCCTATCCAATGATCCGTGAGTCAAAAAATTTTGATATATTCTCCCCCATAAGCGGGAGGAATGTTCTGATGCCCATGAAGAATCTTATCCCCGGCGCAAATACCCTCGGTTACATCAATATGATTCCGGACAAAGATGGTGTGCTCAGATGGGAGGTGTTGGCAATCGAATATGAAGGCGAACTGTACCCGTCAATTGATCTTCAGACTGCGAGGGTTTACCTCGGCATGCCGATGGAGGCTATGATTTTGAATGCAGCAAAGGGGGTTAATTTAGGGGATAACTTTATTCCAACGGATTTCTGGAACAGGACGTTGGTTCATTACTACGGCCCCGAAGGCACTTTCCCGCATATATCGGTAGTAGACCTCTTTGAAGGAAAAATTGACCGTTCTGCAATAAAAGATAAAGCTGTCCTTATCGGCGCCACAGCGATAGGTATTTACGATTTACGTGTTACCCCTACTTCTCCTGCCATGCCAGGGATTGAAAAGCACGCCAGTGTAATTGCCGCTGCCCTCCACAATGATTTCATTATAAAGGCGTCAAATCTTTATAATGTTTTGATCATCATCGGAACAGGCATCCTTTTTTCTCTTGTAATTGTGCGGTTGAAGGCAATAATCGGGGCATTGCTGTCCTTTGTTTTCGTTGGGGCAATTTCTGTTACATCATACTATCTGTTTTTTGGAAAAGACCTGTGGATTGACACGAGCTATTCAAGCAGCAACATTCTTCTTATTTATTTCGTTATTAATGCTTATAAGTATGCAACAGAAGAGCGTTATGCGAAAAGAATCAGAGGTATGTTCTCCAGTTATGTGACAGAAAAGGTCGTGAATGAATTGATCAAGAATCCCAACCTTGCAAAGCTCGGGGGTGAGAGAAGGGAGATAACCGTTCTCTTTTCTGACGTGAGAGGGTTTACGACATTTTCTGAGAAACATTCGCCGGAGCAGGTTGTACACATCCTCAATGAGTACCTCGGCGAAATGACGGATATTATTTTCCAGTGGGAAGGGACATTGGATAAATTTGTGGGAGATGAGATTGTAGCGTTCTGGGGCGCCCCTCTGCCACAGGAGGATCATGCAGAGCGTGCGATAAAATGTGCACTCCATATGGTGCGGAGGCTGGAAGAACTTCAGGAAAAATGGAAGGCAGCGGGGAGGGAAGCCCTCTACGCAGGTTTTGGCCTTAATACAGGAGAAGTAATTGTCGGGAATATCGGTGCTGAAGGGAAAAAGATGGATTATACCGTAATAGGGGATAGTGTAAACCTTGGTGCGCGCGTTGAGGGCCTGACGAGGAAGTATGATGCGGATATTATCATAACTGAGTTTACCCTCGAAAAACTGAGAAGCATTATGGAAAAAGACCAGTCATGGAAAATAAGGATAAAAGGGCTTGACGCTGTTGCTGTGAAGGGGAAACTAAAGCCTGTTTATATATATGGTGTTGAAGCGCTTGGAGAAGGGGAAGAATCGGAAATCATAGAATGTGAAGTGAAAGACGTTGTTACAATGACCGAGAAATAACCTCAATGCATCTATTACTGGGGCTTGCACCTGTCCCCGAAAGGGGGTCGCCCCCTCCACACGACCCGCAAGCGGGTGCCCCGGCACGCGGAGCCTCCCCCTCTCGCTCGCCGTGCGAGCTACGAACTATGTTTTTCCGGGGCTTGCCCGTGGGAACCTGCTTTTCTTACTTTTTCTGTGGGGCAGGTGTTGCGACTGATGGTTTTTCAGGGACTTCAGGGGTAATTACGATGTCAGGTGACCACTGGTTGCCGGAGATGGTAATTGTTCCCTTTCCGGCAAGCGGTGCATTTTTTGTTGTTGCTTCATAATTAAATTTTAAATTAACCTTCTGTTCAAACTCATTTGCTTCGATTATTCCGTTGCCGTTTATTGAATTGCCCGAGCTATTAATAACGATTTTGGTCAAATTAATCCTTTCGCCGTCGATTCTACCCTCAATGGTAATATCCTTATAGGGAATGGTGAGGCGCGGCAGGTTCTTTATCGCTATTTCCATAATCTCGCCGTTTCGCATATTAATGGAGAAGCTGCCCTTTTGTCTCTCAGGCGCATAGAGCGGCATATCCTTTTTTACCCATCCATTCAATGTGCCGCTTACCCCCTTGAACCATGGCAGCCTGTTTTCCGGGTATTTTGCGAGGTTTATATTGGAAAGGTTTATCTTCATATTCGGTAAGGAGTTTATGATGACCGGAATACCTTCGATGTTTACCTTCATTTTTCCTGTGTATGCCGATGCATCAGAAGAAATACTGAGAACGCCCTTCACGAGAGAAAACGGGTTCCAGCTTATCTTTATCTTCTCAATTTCAAACAGTGGTTTCCCCTGCAATCCCTCATGGCCGAAAACGATCTTTGATGCCACTGCTCCGACGGGTCTTATTTTTGCGCCCTCTATAGAAGCCATCATCTTGTTTCCACAGAGGAAGTTCTGAAAGGCAATTTTTACAAACTTCTGGTGTGGAAAGAAAAGGTAAAGGACAACAACAAGCAGGATGAAAAACCAGACTACTGCACCTGCGTATAAAAGGTATTGCTTGTTGATTTTTGTGAACAATTTTTTAATGTTTCTCATTTTCCAATACCCAAAAAATTTATCCGCCTGTTATTGTTGCGGACATATCGATAACCGTCTGGCCTGCTGCCGGCATGTTCAATTGCAGTTTTTTTATAAAAAACCCTGAAACCTCAAGTGATTTAATGCATGTTATAATCTCGCCGAGTGCAGCGCCGCCAATTTTTATGTCAAAGACCTCTATCGTGCCCCCTTTCCCCTCTTTTATTGTTGATGGTTTTAACATGTTGAGTTTTCCGCCTATAAATGATTTTGTAATGACTTCTTCGAGCAGGGTAAGGGAAATAACGGATTCCTGCTTGCCCTTCGATGTGGTTCTGTCAAAACTCCTCTTTTTAGCAAGGTACAAATCCTTCAACTTGATGATTCTGTCAAGTTCCTGCTGTTTCTGAGCTATCCTCTGGTCAAGTATGCGGGCGTCATCGATCAGAATATAGGCATATACTGACGATATGAGAAATATTGCAATAAAGATAGCAATGTAGACCCTTTCGGGGAGGGATGAAAGCATGTTCAGAAGATTTTTCACAGCTTCCCTCTTATTTTGAATCTAATCTGTTTCCCTGCAGCAATATCAACGCTCTGTATATCAATATTTTTTATTTCCTTAATCTGTCCGAGACTCGCTTTTATTTTTTCAACAGATGCAAACGACACCGTTGTCCCTGAAATACTGAATTCCTTCTCATCACACGTAAATTCGTTGAGCTTTATATCGATCTGATTATCCATCCTGCTACTGACTTCGGCAAGCACCTGTAGCGGCGGCATGGAAACATTTATTCCGGCTCCATGGAAGTCCTGCTCGAGCGATTTAATCTTATCTTCAAATACCCTGCCGATATCTTTAACGGGTGGGGCCTTTGGGAACACTGACCTGTAAATCTTGCTTTGTTCAGAAACCAAATAACTGTAAGCCCGTCCTTTCAGAAAATAATTGAGATAACACATTAAAACAACAATGATCCCAAGCGCTGCAAGGCCGCCGCCGGCAATAAGGAAAACCCTGTTAACAGGCGATGCCTGCTTCTGTTTATTGCTCAAAAGGTTAATCTCGTTCTTTGGACTGATTGACAGAAGCGCTGTTCCAACACTTGCCCAGAACCATTCAGGGTAATCACCGTCTTTAATGTATGTCTTTAAAGATGGTGTGTTCATCTCAATATTAAAATTATTTTCAATGAGTTCCTTTTGTAAATGGACGTCCCCATTGCTGTTGAACATATAGTATGCTTCAACGCCGAGTTCTTTCCGGCTTAAAATTTCTTCAAATGTCTCGAGCAGTAAATTTGATTCCAATGAGTAAAAAAAATGCCTCAGATATGTAAGCGTGTCCTGCTGGAATACCATGATGGATGCCACATTTCCATCGATATTGATAAAGGCATAATCCTTCCTGTCTGTAACATTCAGCCATTTGAATGCATATAAAATAGCAAGTGTATTAAGGGTGAGGATATTTAAGTTTTTGTCGATCCTCAATTCACTGATGGTGTCTTTTGGCACTGCCACAGACAATACATTTCCCTTTCCGATTTCCTGAAAGTCGGTTGCCATATCTTCGATGCCTGCAGGCAAAACGTTCCCCATTTCATTATTGATTATAAGACTTATTTTTCTTCTGCCGGAAAAAGGGAATGAAAAGTGCATCATATAACCTGAAGAGGTGTTGATGGACATGGCATATTCAGATTCTTTTAATGTATCTTTCAGCGCATCAAGGGTATTTTCCTGATGAATCTGAAACTCCGAAAGCTCATGCCCGGTGACTGAAAAGCTTACCCCATGCCACTGGTCATTGTGCTGGACAATGGATGACGCCCTTCTTTTCAATATTCACTCCAGGAGATTATAGCAACGTTCTTGCCGTCTCTCCTTAGGACGGCGTCCACATTTTTTGTAACCTTGTCGATTGTATACTTGCTGTGAACAGTAAAGATAGTTGAATTTACCTTTATATAAGGCGCTATCTTTGCATAAAGGGTATCGGTTATGCCGATTGCATTTTTTACATCCGTCACGTTTTTAAACTCCTTCTCATTACGGTAGCGGACAATCTCATCAATAAGTCCTTCCCTGATCTCCTCATGGAGGTCATATAATACTTCAATTTGAGCCGTATTAACATTAATTTTTCCATCAGTAGGGGCAACAGTAACATAATCCTTTAATCCTTTATCTACAAGGAGATCCTTGTCAAATCCCTTAATGAGATAAAGTTCATCAAGTGAATCAAGGGCGCCGTTCTTTGTATAATATCCGAGCGTTTTATAATATTCATCTTCAGCTCCCTGTGAGCCGAAGGGCTCGGTATTTATATCCATCCAGTCTATCAGGGCATCCACCACTTCCTGTTTTCCGCCGAGACGTGTTATGAGTTTGCGCAATCTGTTTTCAACATTAACATTTACATCAACACCATTCGAATTAACGAGTTGGTTGATGTTGATTTTGCTGTCCTCATCATTGATTTTTACCGTTAATTTCCCTTCTCCTACCGCTATGGCGGGAAAAGCCATAGCCCATTGATCCGTTAATGCATCATAGGCAGGATCGTCCATTTTCAAAAGGCCGATTGCCCCGTCCACACCTGAGCGGGCGAGACGCAGGGCCTGAACATTATCCCTGAAATTCCCCGCCTGGAGAAGATTAACCTGTGTTCTTGTGTTGAAAGCTATGACGATGGGGAAAAGCAGGGCAATAACGAGCATGACGATGATGAGAACGAAACCGCGCTCATTGTTTGCTGAGCAAACAATGGATTGCGGATTGCGGATTGCGGATTGCGGATTTAATACAGTACTGAAAAGGTTAACATGACCCCTGACCCCCAATCCCTGATCCTCCCCTTGCCCCTTGCCCCTTGCCCCTGACCCCTGCTCCCTGTTTCCTGATCTTTCCGTGAACAGTGAACAGTGAACCGTGAACATTTTAAGATTATAGCGCACTTGGCACGACCTCATCGGTAACAAATTCTTTTGTGAATCCCTTATCATCCTTTATTTTTAGCATAATTCTTACCTGTCTGGGCATTTTACTTGCAGAGCGGGAATCCCACTCATCAACCCAATCCACGCCGTCGTAAAAACTCAATTTAAAGGAGGTTATCATTTTTGAGAGCTCATAGTTTGTTCCGCCTTCAGTCGGGTCATCCTTCACTTCTTTTGATTCCCTCCGGACGAATATCTTTTCTTTTTTTTCCGGGATGTTGTAAATGAAATAGCCCACTTCGCTTAAACCGAAGGTATTCCGGCCCATAACCGATGTAGTAATAAAATCTATCCTGTGGGAGGGGTCTTCCGTTTCCTTGTCATCAATTTTACTGATAAGCTGGGCTTTTGGAGGAGGTGAAATCCCGCGAATATCCTGCTTGATCAACTCCATAAGGATTCGTCCTGCCTCAAGGACGTCCTGCCCTTCAGACGCTGCGTCGATAGACTTGTTGATCCCGAAATAGGTAAAATAAACTGTCAGGATTATAAGCGAAGACAGCGCTACGGAAAGAATAACCTCGAGAAGGGTGAAGCCGGCATGTTTTTTGAGGATTACAGGTGTCAAAGTATCCTATCTTACAAGTCTTTTCGGGGAAAAGTCAACCTTGATTGTGGGCGGAGAGTATGGGCTTTACTGTATCCACTCAACCTCCCTGGAACCGGAATTCATCTTTATCCAATATGCACAACTCTGTTTGAGCGTGCCGAGAAGTTGAACCGACAGTGGAATCTGGCTGCTGTTTTGCGCATACCCATACCATTCTCCGTTTGCCCAGGTCCAGACTATAGCCCAGTCATTTGCGAGCTTGGCTAATTCATCATCAATTCTTGCGTTATCCGCCCCGCTGAATCCTACAAGATTCCATCCGTTGTATAAACTGACGGATTGAGGAGAAAGCGTTGTTGGCTGACCTGATATGGTAAGCGTTGCAGGGTTATCCATGTATGCCCAGTATCCTTTACCTGCTTCTATGGATGTGAGTGTATTC
>JAPLKD010000041.1 GCA_026388245.1 Pseudomonadota bacterium
TTGCCGCTATCAATTCCCTCATCGAGCCTGATTATTCACGATGTGTCGAAATGAATGCCTCGGAGTTTCTCATCGAGCATGGAAAAGGCATGAATGTGTCCGTTGTGGGACACTTCCCTTTTGTAGATGATCTGCGAAAAGTTGCAAAGACACTCTGGGTAATCGAAAAGTGGCAGAGGCCCGGGGATTGCCCGGAAGGAGATGCACAACAATTTCTCCCCCTCTCAGACATCATAGCCATGTCGAGTACAACGCTTATAAACCATACGCTGGATAGCCTTCTCAAGCTTTGCCCTGAAGGAAGCATCAAGATGCTCCTCGGCCCCACAACCCCTTTTTCCGAATTGTTTTTCCAATATGGAATCGACATTATATCGGGGAGCAGGGTATTGGATAAAGATTTGGCGTTGAAATCCATACGGGAGGGCGCAAATTTCAGACAGTTAAAGAGGACGGGGGCGATCCGTCTCCTCACAATGATGAGCAAACGTTCTTTTATCAGGAGTTAGATCTTATGGAGAAAAAATTTAAATACATCTATGGACCTGTTCCCTCATGGAGAGTGGGAAGCTCTCTCGGGATAGACCTGCTGTCTCAGAATGAAAAGATATGTAGTTATGGCTGCCTTTACTGCCAGTTGGGAAGAACAAAATTCCTTACCTCGACACGGCAGTCCTATGTTCCAGAGGACACGATTCTAAGAGAATTAGAAATGTTACCTGCCGATATCTCCATAGACTACATTACCTTATCAGGAAGGGGCGAACCTACTCTGGCAATAAACCTGGGGGATACGATCAACGCTTTAAAGGGAATCCGGAAAGAAGCTATTGCCATCATCACGAATTCATCTTTGATGAACCGGCAGGATGTCCAGAAGGAGCTGTCTTCCGCTGATTTTGTTATCGCTAAACTGGATGCTTGCTCAAAGGGGTCTTTCATGGCTGTAAACCAGCCATTTCAGGGGACAGAATTTGACGTTATTGTTCAAGGGATAAAGGAATTTAAAAGATATTTCCAGGGAAAGCTTGCGCTGCAGATTATGTTTATAAAAGAAAACGCACAATATGCCGGATATATTGCAGGGATAGCAAAAGAGATTCATCCCGATGAGGTGCAGATCAATACTCCATTGAGGCCCTGTGGCGTTGAACCACTCAAGAAGGATGAATTGTCTGAGATAAAAGACCTTTTTAGCGGTCTCAATGCAATTTCCGTCTATGAGAGCCGGAAAAAAATCGTCAAGCCTATCAGCGACAAGGACACATTGAAAAGAAGAGGAAAGGTATAAAGTGGAGATTAAGATACTTTTTGACAGTAAGAGACGGAGCCGCAAGTTTCTCATAGGCTGGGGGGTTCCTTATCTTATTGAAAACAGAATCCTTTTTGACACAGGTGAGGATTCGGGCTGCCTTTTCAACAACATGGATCACATGGGTGTAAAAATAAACGACATAGAGACGATTGTTATTTCCCACGACCACTTTGACCATACAGGTGGACTGTGGGATGTCCTCCAGGCAAAGCCGGGACTCGATGTATATATATGCCCCGGTTTCAGCCGGGAGTTCAAGAACAAAGCAAAATCATACGGGTGCAACTTGATAGAAGTTGATTCCTTTACGCGAATCGCCGATAATATCCACACAACGGGTCAAATAGAAGCGACGTATGGCCTTGATTACATCGCTGAACAGTCGTTAGTGCTGGATACAGATAAAGGGCTCACAATAGTAACGGGTTGTGCCCATCCCGGCATAATAAACATAGTGGAACGTGTGAAGGAAAACGCAAAAAAAGATATTCATCTCGTAATGGGCGGTTTTCATCTTCTGGATGAATCTGTTGAAAAAATAATCAAGATCAATAATAAATTTAATGAGTTGGGCGTACAATATGTGGGGCCTGCTCACTGCACAGGTGAAGATGCTATAAAAATCTTTAAGGAGTCATACAGGGAAAACCTTATTGATATTCAGGTGGGGCGGACCATAGAGGTTTAACATAAATAATTAAGCGGAGGTAATAAGTGCCATTCGGTTTTGCAGGAAAAAAAGGCTCAGGAGGAGGAAAGAAATGGGGCAGGGTTGGACGAGGCAGAGAAACGGGTGGCTGTGGACGCGGCGGTTCCCCTACCAACTGCATATGTCCTCAGTGCGGCATTGTTGTTCCCCGTGAGCCCGGTATCCCCTGTTTTCAGAGAAAATGCCCGCAGTGCGGTTCTTTTATGGCCCGTCAATTTTTGAAAATCGAATAGTATTCTACGTGGTGAGCCGTGGAAAACACGAATAGTCACATGGAGTCGCTCAAACGGGGCCAAAGGGTAGCCTTAACCGCAACTATTGCCATATTCCTTCTTGCGGTTGCTAAATTTGTCACCGGCTATCTCTTTGACTCCAGAATCCTTATTGCAGACGCCTTTCACAGCGGCGTTGACGTACTCGCTATCTTTGCTTCGTGGTTTGGTCTCAGGCTTGCCTCCCGGAAGGAGAGCGCGAGATTTCCCTACGGACTGTATAAGGCTGAAACCTTTGTTACCCTTCTTGTTGGCGTTCTTATCATATGGGCCGGTTTTGAAAACTTTGTTGAGGGATATGGGAAGCTTTTTCTTCCGGCTCCTCACCATGCATTTCCGACGTTACCTGTCCTGGTAAGCGGCATATCAGTCTTCGTATCGTATTTTGTAGCAAGGATGGAAAAAGAAACAGGTGTTTTCATCAATTCCGGAGCCCTTCAGGCTAATGCGTCCGAGGCCTTTCTCGACATTGGTACCTCATTGGTCGTTCTCGCAGGTATTCTTTTAGCCCATGCAAAGATTCCCTATATCGAGGGTTCTATCGTAATGCTTATTGCACTGCTTATCATCAGGCTCGGAGCGAAAAACGTATGGACACCGATTCTGATCCTGATGGATGCAAGCCTTGATCCAGAACTGCAGACAGAGATAGAGGAGAAGATATCCTCTGTTGACGGCGTTAAGGGCGTTAGGGACGTGAAGATACGCCAGTCCGGACCGTTTAAAATGGTAGAATGTGACATCGCCACAGGCCCCTCGGTCTCTGTATATAAGGCACATGAACTCGCAGATCAAATCGAAAACCTCATAGCAAGGGACTACGATCAGATCGAATCGGTTTTTGTGCACGTCGAACCGGTAAGGCAGGATACGCTATCCGTCATTATCCCGGTCAAAAAAATGAACGGACTGGACTCAACAATCCATGGCCACTTTGGTAGAGCGCCATATTTTATCATTCTGAAACTGGACGACAAAGGGGGAGCTGAGATAGAAGATTTTTACTACAACGAGTTCCTCGGGGAGAAGAATAGCATACACATAGGGGTCAAGGTTATTAAGGCCGTGATCAAACATAACCTGGATATTGTCTTTACCCCTAAGATTGGAGAGATTGCTTTTCACATGCTGAAAGACAATTTCATCGATATTTATAGGGCAGAGGCGGGTTCAACAGTGCGCGAGGTTATAGAGCGATACCGAAACGGTGAAATTGAGCCAATTACAGCGCCCCATCCTGCAGAGGAATCGGAGATAGAAAGACAGAAAACGGATTCCCTGTAATCCGTATGGTAGAAAATTGAAAAAGGAGGTATTGCCGTTGAATAAGATTTTAAAAGTAGGGTTTCTCTGTCTGTTTTTGCTGTCTGTTCTCCCCGTTTATTCTGTGGCAGAAGAGCAGTTAATGGTGTTTTGTGGTGCTGCATTCAAACGCCCCATGGATGAAGTAATCGATCTTTTTGAAAAAACAACGGGCTCAAAAGTCGGTACTGTTTATGGGGGTGTTGGAACTCTCCTTGCGCAGATGGAGTTCACAAAAAGAGGTGATGTTTTTATATCACCCTCTGAAGATATGATGGAAAAAGCCAGGAAAAAGGGCCTTGTTGCCGGCAACTCACTGAGGAACATCGCCTACTTTGTTCCCTGTATCAGTGTACAGAAGGGGAATCCAAAAAATATCAAGGGATTAAAAGACCTTACCCGTGAAGGAATAAAGGTCGCTATCGCAAACCCGGAATTTGTGTATATAGGGATGCTTACCGCTGAGATCGTTGATAAAAACCTGACAGTACAGGAAAAGGCTGCTTTTAAAAAGAATGTGATAACCCACGCTGAGGATTTCAATAAGCTTGCCATGTTCGTGGCTTTAAAGCAGGTTGATGCCGTTATCGGCTTCCATTTTCTTGATGGGTGGTATCCGGAGAAGATCAGAACGGTAAAGCTGAATGCCAGGGAAGTGCAGAGAATTGGTGCAGGTCAGGCAGGCATTATTTCTTCCTCCCAATCAAAGGGTCCTGCTCAGAAGTTTCTTGATTTCCTGAGTTCAAAGGAAGTGAAGGCAATCTTTAACAAGTACCATTATTTCAGCACTCCCGAAGAGGCCTTTAAGTGGATCGGGGAGAAAAAACCCATAGGCGGGGAGTATCTTATTCCTGAGGATTGGATAAAAAAGTAATGCAACGAACAGATGCCAGAAAATTGCATCCTGTCAGTCTGTTCTTTACTGCCAATCAGGTCTTTGGTGTTTAGGTATATTACAATTCCTCCATATATAATTTCAAATTCATCGAGTTCACAACTAAATTGACAAGTTTTGTTTTCGTTGCTATATATTAATCTATTGAGCCGTTTTCCTCACATAAGGCTTTTTGATTTTAGTACCCCGCTTTCAGGGGGCGATTTTTATACAGGCAATTAAATCTTTAGGGAGGTGGATGGATGGACGAAGATACCCCTTTACTCGATGAACTGGAAAAGGGACCCTGGCCAAGTTACGTAAAAGAGATCAAGCGCATGGCCAAAAAGAACAAGGCAGCGAAAGATTTGCTCGGCATCCAGGAGTTGTCCTACAAAGACAGGGTAACTCACTGGAAGCACGGCGGGATCGTGGGAGTAACCGGCTATGGGAGCGGCGTAATCGGGAGATACTGCGATGTTCCGGAAAAGTTCCCTGATGCGGCAGCATTCCACACCATGCGTGTTAATCATCCTGCCGGATGGTTCTATTCAACAAAAAGTCTGCGTCAACTGTGCGACATCTGGGAGCAATACGGAAGCGGTATGACAAATATGCATGGCTCAACCGGTGATGCTATTCTCCTTGGAACCACTACAGACAACTTGCAGCCGTGTTTTGACAGTTTGACGGAAGCAGGTTTCGACCTCGGCGGCTCAGGCTCTGCACTGCGGACAATCGCCGGTTGTGTTGGTCAGGCACGCTGCGAGTGGTCCAACTTTGACACACTCAAGCTTGTCTACGACCTTACCATGGAATTTCAGGATGAGATCCACAGACCTCGCTGGCCTTATAAGTTCAAGATCAAGGCCTCGGGCTGTCCCAACGATTGTGTAGCAGCCATTGCAAGGGCGGACTTCACGATAATCGGGACATGGAGAGATACCCTACGCATTGATCAAAATGCAGTCAGGAATTACGTAGACAACGGGTTCGACATTAAAACGCTTGTAGTCGACAGATGCCCCTCCGAAGCCCTTGAATGGGATGAGAAAAACAAGGAATTAAAACTCCAGGCAGATGACTGTGTCAGGTGCATGCACTGCATCAACAAGATGACCAAGGCGATAAGGCCTGGCGTCGAAGGCGGCGCTACAATTCTCATTGGCGGTAAGGCTCCTATCATTAAAGGCGCATATCTGTCATGGGTTTTAGTACCTTTTATGAAAATTGAACCCCCCTATGATGAAATCAAAGATCTGCTCCGTAAGATATGGGATTGGTGGGATGAAAATGGTCGTACCAGGGAAAGGCTTGCGGAACTCATCGAAAGAATCGGCCTTAAGAATTTCCTTAAGGAGATGGGTATACCACCCGTTCCGCAGATGGTCTATAAACCAAGGGCAAATCCGTATGTATATTTCTAAAAACGTTTCTTTGGTTCATCTTGTTTCTATGGTTTCTTTGGTTGATAACCAGACAAACAAAAGAAACAAAATAAACAAGAAAAACAACAGAGGAGGTTAGAATGGGTAGAACAGATATAGGACCACCCGATTACCGGGAGATGCTCCCTGATGCAATAAAAATGAATTATGGCAAATGGAAATATCACGAAAATGTACGTGCCGGTGTCTTAAAGCACGTTTCTGAAACAGGCGATGAAGTCTACACGGTAAGGGTCGGCTCTCCAAGACTCGTAAGTATCGATTTTATCCGGGATTTATGCGACATTGCGGACAAATATTGTGACGGCCATCTGAGGTTCACAAGCCGTTCCAACATTGAATTCATCACCGATAACAAATCAAATGTAAACGGGATCATAGAGGAAGCAGCGAAACTCGGTCTCCCTGCTGGCGGTACGGGCAACAGTATATCGAATATCATCCATACCCAGGGATGGATACACTGCCACAGTGCAGCAACAGACGCTTCGGGTCTCGTGAAGGCGATAATGGATGAGATGTACGAATATTTTACCAGCATGAAATTACCCGCCTTTGTGAGGATCGCTGTAGCCTGTTGCATCAATATGTGCGGCGCTGTGCATTGCTCTGATTTAGCAATTGTTGGTGTCCATAGAAAACCGCCGAAAGTCGATAACGAAAAGGTGCTGGCACAATGCGAGATACCGACGACCATACAGTCATGCCCGACAGGTGCAATAAGAAGGAATCCCGACCCCAACATAAAGAGCGTTGTCGTAAGGGAAGATCTCTGTATGTACTGCGCTAATTGTTTTACTGTATGTCCTGCCATGCCGCTTGCCGATGCCGAGGGCGACGGTGTAGCCATTTATGTGGGCGGGAAGGTTTCCAATGCAAGAAAACCTCCGATGTTTTCGCGTATGGTTGTGCCATTCCTCCCCAATACCCCGCCCCGCTGGACAGAGGTTGTGGATGTGTTAAAAAAGATTGTGGAGATATATGCCGGGAGCGCAAAAAAATATGAAAGAATGGGCGAGTGGATAGAAAGGATAGGCTGGGAAAAATTCTTCAGGTTGACAGAGATACCATTTACAGACCAGCATATTGACGATTTCACGCACGCCGTGGAGACTTACAGGACTACAACGCAG
Source organism: Pseudomonadota bacterium (assembly GCA_026388245.1). Lineage (GTDB taxonomy): Bacteria > Desulfobacterota > Syntrophorhabdia > Syntrophorhabdales > Syntrophorhabdaceae > MWEV01. The sequence goes on from JAPLKD010000041.1 coordinate 7,054, forward strand.
TTTAAATGGTGAGGGTACAGTTTTGAGTTTTGAGTTTTGAGTTTTGAGTTAAGAACCAAAAAAACTGTGAACTGTGAACCGTGAACATTTCATAAGGAGGTAAGGATATTGGCAGACGAGGTCAGCAGCGAACTGAAACAAAAGGTAATCGATTATCTTAAAACAGTGTCGAAGGCAAAAAATAAAGAAGTGGCCCATGAGCTCGGTATAGATAAACACCTTGTGGACAAGGCAATTTCTGAACTGAGTAAGGAAGGCAAAATAGAATATTTATACCTTGGCGCCTCCTTTATAAAGCTGAAAGACGTATAAATGCCGCCACGGATCATGATTGCAGCCCCCGGAGGACGTTCCGGGAAGACCATCGTAAGCATCGGCCTCTGTGATGCCTTCAGAAGACGGGGATTTACCGTACAACCATTTAAAAAGGGGCCTGATTATATCGATGCGTCATGGCTTACTGCAGCATCCGGCAGGAACTGCCGCAATCTTGACGCATTTCTCATGGATGAAAAAACGCTCCTCCGGAGTTTTGAGCAAGCCTCTGATAAAACTGACCTCGTTCTCATTGAAGGAAACATGGGGTTTTACGATGGGATAGACCCGGACGGCACAGGAAGTTCCGCCCACTTATCAAAACTACTCAGGACTCCTGTAATCCTCGTCGTTAATACCTCCAGGATGAGCCGGAGCGTAGCAGCCCTCATAAAGGGTTTCCAGAACTTTGAACCTGAAACAGAGATCGCAGGGGTAATTCTTAACAACGTTTCAGGTGAAAGACACAAATCAAAGCTCATACAGGCAATAGAGCGGTATTGCCATATCCCTGTGGTTGGAGCCATACCGAAAATACAGGACCTCAACATTACGGAACGGCATCTGGGGCTTATACCTTTTAATGAAAGCACATCGGGAGCATCATACATTAATGATATCGGCACATTCGTTGAGCGCCACCTTAATCTTGATGCAATATTATCGATAGCACAAAATGCCCCCGGCGAACCACTTTTTAATTCCCCATCTTCCATTCTTAATTCTCCATTCTTAATTCTTAATTCATCTGATAGTCAGGGAAATTCTCAGACGGACAATCCTGTCGTTCGCATCGGTGTCATGTTTGACAGGATTTTCAACTTCTATTACCCGGAGAACCTCGAGGCATTGACGCAAGCAGGGGCTGAGATCGTATATATCGACTCGCTGAAAGACAGGATACTGCCGGAAATTGATGGCCTTTACATCGGTGGCGGTTTCCCTGAGCTTCACCTTGAAGAGCTGTGGGACAATAGGTCTCTCATGAACGATATTGCCGTTGCAATCGAAGGCGGTCTCACAGTCTATGCCGAATGCGCAGGGCTTATGTATCTCAGCAGAGGGATAAGGACAAATGGCAAATTATACAAAATGGCGGGCATCATACCATCCGAAGCAGAGTTGTCCAGGCGGCCATTCGGACACGGATACGTAGAGGCGGAAATCGTTCACGAGAACCCTTTCTTTCCCATGGGCACCGTATTGCGCGGTCATGAGTTTCACCATTCGAAACTTTCCAGCACCAATGACCTTCAATGCGCCATAAGAATTAAAAGAGGTTATGGAATCAACGGCACGGTTGATGGTATTGTTTACAAGAATATGTTTGCCACATATACACATCTGCATGCCCTCGGTACACCGGAATGGGCTGATGCTTTTGTATTGAGGGCACGGGAATGCAAAAGCAATGAAGAATTAAGAATGGAGAATTAATAATTATGAAATTCAACAAAGAACCTGAAAAATACACAAAAAAGAGTAAATAGCCCGCACAGCGGGCGAGAAGGGGTGGCTCCGACAGCTCCGCTGGTGGAGGGGGCGACGTGAGCCCCATAAATTGAAATAGGAGGTAATACATGGCAAAGACAACGCTTGGCGGAATTGAAATGGAGATTGATGAGGACGGTTTTATACAGGAACCGGATAAATGGAATAAGGAGATTGCAGAGGACATCGCAAAACTGGAAAGCGCTTACCCCATGACTGAAGAGCACTGGAAATTAGTGAACTACCTGAGGGATTATTTTTTGAAGTATGAAATCGCCCCACCAATAAGAATGCTCGTTAAACAGACAGGTCTTGACCTGAAGAAAATCTACCAGTTATTCCCCGGTGGCCCGGCAAAAGGCGCATGCAAGATTGCAGGACTTCCAAAACCGACTGGATGCGTATAAGAAAATCTGTGCACAGTTCACGGTTCACAGTTGACAGTTCACAGCCAAAAGATAAGGAGGAAAAGTTTGCACAGTGAACGCCGTGATCTTTGTTTTACGGTGAACCGTGAACTATGCCTGTACCGGAGCGCCTTTGTCCGGTGAACCGTGAACTATGAGAATCTTTCTCGCTATCCTCACCTATTTCTCATACATCTTCATCATCGCTATGTATACCATCAAGGCAGCGAAGTATCTGAAACTTCCTGTGCATCTCAGGTGGGAACTCTATCCTGTTATGCATGAAGAAAACTATCAATACGGGGGTTCGTATTTCGAGCAGGTGGACTGGTGGACAAGGATACGACAAAAACGATATTTGCGCGGATTTCTATTTTTGCTCAAAGAGTACTTTGTTCTTGGCGAATATTTTCAAAAACACAAAGCCTACTGGTACTTTCTCTATCCATGGCATATAGGATTCATATTAATCATTACCTTCCATATACTCTGCTTTTTCGGGGCAGTTGCCATGGTTTTCGGCATTACAATATCATCGTCGTCGCAAAGTATAACAGGCATCGTATTTTATTATGCTATCCTCTTTACCGGGGTTGTGAGTTTCGTTACTGGTGCATTCGGGAGTGTTGGCTTACTGATAAAAAGGATCTATGATGAAAATCTAAAACAGTATGCTACGCCCCTACATTACTTTACCTATATTTTCACCTTTCTAATTTTTATCAGTGGGTTCTATGCATGGTATTTTATAGACCCGACATTGTCCGAATACAGGGAATTCTGGAAAGGTCTCATTACATTTAAGTTCATTGATGTAGGATGCGGCGCAGCAACGCATATCATACTCTTCAACCTTTTTCTCGTTTACCTCCCTTATACACGGTCTATGCATTATATTACGCGTTTTTTTGGATTTTGTTTGATCAGATGGGATGATGAACCAAATATGAGAGGCGGTAAGCTTGAACGCAAATTACAGGCACTTTTGAATCAAAAGGTTTCCTGGTCAGCAGCGCATATCAAGTCAGGAAAGACATGGGGAGAACAGGTTGAAGAGCCGAAGATGCGAAGTTGAGAGGATAAGAAGTTGAGAAAACAGGCAAAATCATGAAGATAGAGGATATAAGTAAAAAGAGCGAACAACTGATCACGATAAAACCTGAAGACCTCATGCCCCTCCCCTACCCTTACGATACACCTGATGCAGACCCGGCCATGAGAGAACTGACTCAGGATCAAAAGAATCGCTATGAAGCTTCTCTCGACGGCGTCCTCGCCATAGGCATACCCAAGCCCGAAACAAAAGAAATAGAAGAAGAGCTTATAAGAAAATTCCTTTCAGGTCTTGCTAAACTCCTCACAAAAGAAAACAACTGGACATTTCTCCAGCCCCTCTTGCATTCCCTTGAGTATTGTGTCAAATGTCAGATTTGTAATGATTCATGTCCTGTCTATGTGGCAAGCGGAAAACAGGAGATTTACCGGCCTACATACCGTCCGGAGATATTGCGCCGCATTATCAATAAATATCTGAAAAAGCAAAGCACCCTATCTTTGAAATTGACAGGAAGCGATATTGAGCTTAACTGGACACTCATTGCAAGGCTCGCTGAGCTTTCATACCGGTGCACACTTTGCAGACGGTGCGCTCAGGTATGCCCTCTGGGGGTGGACAACGGCCTTATAAGCCACGAAATAAGAAAAATATTCAGTCAGGAGATGGGCATAGCCCCGAAAGAATTACATGAATCCGGAACTGTTCAACAATTAAAGGTCGGATCTTCAACTGGTATTACACCAAAGGCGCTGGGCAATATTATAAGCTTTATGGAAGACGAGATTGAAGAAAAAACGGGTAAGAAAATCAAGATCCCCGTTGATAAAGAAGGGGCAGACATTCTCCTTCTCCATAACGCAGGGGAATTCATGGCATGGCCGGAAAACACAGAGGCCTTTGCTATTATCTTCGAAGCTGCCGGCATAAACTGGACCCTTTCGAGTGAGCTTGTTGGATATGATGCGGTGAATTATGGTGTCTGGTATGATGACTTCCAGTTTGCAAAGATCGCACTAAGACATGCCGAGGTTGCAAAGGCATTAAAGGTAAAGAAAATCTCTGTCGGTGAATGCGGTCATGCCCATAAGGCAATGATGGTCATTGCTGACAGGATATTAACGGGAGATTTGAATATACCGAGAGAAAGCGCCATTCCCTTACTGGCAGACCTCGTTATAAATAATAAAATTAAGCTTGACCCGGGCAGAAATAACTTCCCTATCACACTCCATGATCCATGTAATATGGTAAGGCTCATGGGCATCGTAGAACCACAGAGGCAGATTTTACGGAAAATCTGTCCGCAGTTCCGGGAAATGGAGCCTCATGGAGTGGATAATTACTGTTGCGGTGGTGGAAGCGGCTTCGCAATTATACAGTCGATGAATTTTCCGGACTGGAGAAGCGCAATATCGGGGCGCGTAAAACTGAAGCAGGTCCTCGAAACCTTCCAGGATGTTATTTCACCCGATATCCCGAAGTATGTTTGCGCACCCTGCTCAAACTGTAAAGGGCAGATACGGGATCTTTTCAATTATTATTCTGTTTTTGAAAAGTGCAACATCTTTTATGGCGGGCTTGTCGAGTTGATAGCTAATGCCATGGTGGATATAGAAAAACCCTTTATTGAGTGGGAATGGCATTAATCGCAGGCTTGAGCCTGCGAGTGTTGAGTGTTGAGTGTTGAGTTATAAACAAAATAGATTCCCACGGGCAAGCCCCAGTAAATGGAGATTTTATGAGCATTGAGCCGGTAAGAAAACCCTTTGAATTATGCCCTTTGAATGAACTGCTCGAAAGAAGTGCGAGATCATTCCCTTCCCGTATTGCCCTCAGAAAAAGGGGAAAGCAGGGATGGAACGAATATACCTATGGACAATTTATTGATGCTGTTAAGAAAGTTGCGGGATTTCTCAGATACAGCGGTTACCAGAAGGGCGATCTTATCGGCATCCTTGGGGATAACTGTCCCGAATGGCTCATATGCTTCATGGCTGTACAATGGATTGGCGGAATCGCCGTTCCCCTCGACACCCGGGCAAAGGAATTTGAACACAGTCACATAATAACCCACTCCGGCATAAAAGCCTTATTCAGCAATACACGCTACCTCGAAGGAATCAAGAACATTAAGCCTCAACTTCTTTTGATATCCATGGATAAAAATAATGCCTATCCCGATCTCCCCGACATTTTCAAAAAATTTGATAGTTATTCTGAACGGGAAGAACTGCATATTAACGAGACAGCCGTGATCTTTTATACATCAGGAACTACCGGCAATCAGAAGGGGGTTGCCCTATCTCATCGGAATATTGTATCAGATATAAATTCTATTTATCAATCAGTCATCTTTGACGAAACCGACCGGTTCTTTTCAGTATTACCCATATCCCATGCATATGAAAATACCGCAGGCAACCTTCTTCCGCTCAGCGTCGGTGCATCAATCACCTATTCACAACCGTTAAAGCCAAGAGAAATGCTTGAAGATATTCAGGATGCCAAACCCACAATTATGCTCGCTGTCCCGCTCCTTCTGGAGAAACTTCTCGCGGGTATTCGTAAAAAAATGGACAATGTGCCCCTGCACATCAAGGGCCTTCTGGGATTGATCAAGGGGTCTGCCACAATTTTAAATACATGCCGACAAGGCCTGGGAGGCCGGCTCCTTTACAAAAATATACGGGAAAAGATGGGTTTCGGAAATTTGAGGTTCTTTGTCTCAGGAGGCGCAGCATTATCGTCTTGGGTTCAGAAAGGCATGGAAGGATTCGGCTTTGTGGTTTTACAGGGCTATGGACTTACCGAAGCATCACCCGTTGCTGCAGTGAACCCGCCCCATAAGCAAAAAACCGGTAGTGTTGGACCTGCCATTCCTGACACAGAAATAAAAATTATTAATCCAAACAATGAAGGGATCGGAGAGATTGCAATTAAAGGCCCGAATGTCTTTAAAGAATACTATAAAAACGAAGGTGCAACGAAGGATGTCTTTTTGCCCGACGGGTTTTTCTTGACAGGCGATATCGGCTATGTCGACGAAGAAGGCTTCCTCTATATAACAGGCAGGAAAAAATCGGTGATTATTACGCGAAGCGGTCTCAACATCTTTCCCGAAGAGATTGAAAGCATTATGCTTGAATCGCCTTTCGTTGAAGAGATTCTTGTTATAAAAGGACAGAACCGCATCACGGGCGATGAAGAAGCCCATGCCATAATCTATCCGAACTTTGATGCAATCGATGAATATTATTCAGATAATAAAACTGTTACCTGGCCGGATGAGCAGTTAAAGATGCTCCTGCAGAGAGAACTCGACGAGAGAAGCAAAAAACTTGCGGATTACAAAAAAATCCGTAGCTTTACCGTGCGGAACGAGGAATTCCCCAAAACGTCTACAAACAAGATTAAACGTTATTTATTCGAAAGCCAAAACTGAAATTAAAAATTTCATTGTCTTGCGGCGGGTTTCCGGTATATCATGAGTTCACATGATGCATGCTATCAAGACACGCCTGAAAATATTGCTCATTGTCTTCTTTACGCTCATCATCGCCGGCACCATCGGTTTTATGGCAATTGAAGGCAGATCTTTCATTGATGCAGCTTATTTTGTCATTGTGACTGTTGCTACCGTCGGTTATGGCGACATCCATCCAGTTACACCGGCAGGTAAATTGTTCACTATGGTCCTGGTTGTAACCGGTGTGGGCATCTTCCTGGGGGTTATTGCAAATGTCACGGAGATCATGCTGGCACGGCGTGAAGTTGAAAGCCGCATGGAGAAGCTTAACATGGTCATTGGCGTCTTTTTCAGTGAGGTAGGAATGAAGCTTTTATCCACCTTCACCGGTTACGACCCCAATTTTGAGAAGATACGCGAAGAGTTGATTGTTAAGGCAACATGGACTGATGAGAATTTTTTGACTGTCAGCAAAGACCTCAAAAATTATGACTATGGTGTCGATATCCATCTTGTTGACCTTGAAGGCATGAGAACATTTCTCCTCGATAAAAGGGGGTTTTTATTGGGCTTGCTGGAAAATCCTGTACTGTTGGAACACCAGTCTTTTACAGACTTGCTCAGGGCAGTATTCCATGTTTTAGAAGAACTTTCTTCCAGAGATAATTTAACGGATCTCCCGGAAAGTGACAAGGCGCACCTAACAGGTGATATTAAAAGGGCTTATAATTTTCTCATTAATGAATGGCTCGATTACATGAAGTATCTGAAAAACAATTACCCTTATCTTTTTTCCCTCGCCATGCGAACCAACCCCTTTGACCGCAGCGCCTCCATTATCGTTAAGTAATAACCGGTCTTTCCGGCTTAACTTCCATGTTGAAAAAATAAGACCATTCTTGAAAGTAAAAATGCTATAATGAGTGAGGGAAGAGTAAAAATCATGAGAAGGGCTATTTATGATAATGAAGCATATTGATGGTGACGACAAGGTAAGATTATCTCTGTATACTCTGAGCACCTGCATCTGGTGCAAAATGACGAAAAAGCTTCTCAGCGATCTCGGTGTGGGTTACGACTATGTGGACATGGACAGTCTTGAAGGGGGAGAAAAGGAAAAAACCCTGGAAGACCTGAAACGCTGGAATCCGAAATGTTCATTCCCTTCCCTTGTGATTAATAACGAAAACTGTATAGTTGGTTATGATGATAAAAGGATCAAGGAAGCGATAGGACGATGATTCACGAAAACGAAACGAGCTACCCCGCGGCAAGCTACGAGGTATGGACCCGCGGGGCAATTGACCCACAAAATGTTGCTACGTTCTACGAAAAACTATCAAAAGACGCCGGATCATCAGGATACCATCTCAACCCTGACATAGAATTTACAAAAGCGCTTATCAGCGGTCTCATTACCAACCGGAAAAGGTATGGATATTCTTCATGTCCATGCAGACTTGCCGCAGGAAATAAAGCAGCCGACCTCGACATTATATGCCCCTGTGATTACAGGGACCAGGACCTCAACGAATACGGTGCCTGTTATTGTGCCCTCTATGTTTCTAAGGCGGCTGCCGGCGGGGAGAGGGAAGTCTCTTCTATCTCCGAAAGGAGACCACCGATAGAAGAGAGGAAAGAGGGCAAAACGGATAATCCTAAGGGTGTTAACCCCTCTCTGTCCTATCCTGTCTGGAGGTGTAAGGTATGCGGATACTTATGTGCCAGAGAAAATCCTCCTGAGGTGTGTCCCATATGCAAGGCAAAACAGGAAAGATTCGAGAGGTTCATATAAACACCGGGTTACCGCAACACAACAACTGATTATGAGCTTACAGGACAAAATAAAACAAAAGAAAAAGGCAATCTCCGAGAGGTGTTTTAACCTCATTGCCGGCACCTATCCAGCCGCAACATCTCAACTATTAAAACGGGAAAAAGACAGATTTCTCAATCCCGTCGGATATACCATACAAAATGAAATGGAGACCATTTTCGACGAGCTTACAGGGGAAATGAATTCAAACAGATTATATACGGCGCTCGAAAGCATCATTAAGATAAGGGCGGTTCAGGATTTTTCTCCATCTGAAGCCATTGGGTTCGTTTTTCTCCTCAAGGCGGCAGTAAGGGAGGAAACAACGAAGGAAAGGGTTCAAGGGGCCGAGGGGCCGAGGGGCCGAGGGGTCAAAGATAATGAGGCAGAAATATTTGAAGAATTGCACAACTTTGAACAGAGGATAGACAGAATTGCATTGATGGCCTTTGATATATATATGGAATGCCGCGAAAAAATTTATGAAATAAAGACTAAAGAAATAGAACTAAGAGCCAAGGTGAATTATGGAAAATAAAAACTCAGCACGCAATACTCAACACTCAAAACAGATTCTCGGTCTTGTCGGTTCTCCCCGCAAACTCGGCAATTGTGAGGTGTTTATCAAAGAAATATCCATCAAAATCGAGGTTCCTCATGAGCTGAACCTCATAAGGTTGCCTTCACTGAATATACTCCCCTGCCATGCCTGTTATGGGTGTATCATGGGAAACCCGTGTCCGAATAAAGACGATATGGATTTTCTGCTGGAATCAATCAAAGAATCCGACGCAATCCTTGTTGCCACACCGGTCTATTATCTCGGAGCCCATAGCATCTTTAAAAGGATACTCGACAGGGGATTCCTTTTTTACAATTATATTGAAAAAACTTACAATAAACCCTGCATTCTTATAAATATTTACGGCATTGAAGACAGAATGGGCGTCTCTCCGCAAACGCTGATGACCTTCGCATCATTCCTCTGTTTAAACATCAAAGAAAGCGTGAACATTAAAGCAGCTCTACCAGGCGAAATCCTGATGGACACCAGAAACAGGCAAAAGGCAGAAGCATTGGCCGGAATATTATTTTCCGATAAAGAGGTAAAGAGTGAATCCGGTTGCCCTTATTGCGGGTGCGATATTGTAAGGATTGAAAAAGAAAGATTCATCTGCACATTGTGTCACAGTCATTTTCTCATGGACAATCAGGGAAATAGATTTAAGATAAAAGACGGGGGCATATTGGGACCCCCTGAACATATGAACACCCACAGGGAATGGCTGAAGGGAATGAAAGACAGGTTCCTTCAAAAAAGGAAGGAAATATTTAAAAATTCTATTCCTTACAAAGACGCGGGTAAATGGATCGAACCATAAAAAGCAGGGTTTGAGGAGTTAAGGGTTCGAGTGGTCGAGTGATTAATCGCTTGAACCCTTGGCCCCTTGAATCCTCGGACCCTGTTCTTTGTCTGTTACGCCTTTGCTGAAAGCTGAAGGCTGACATATGGTTCCCACACATTTTTTGTTAAATTAGATTTTACTGATAACCTTTGACGCTTTCCTTAATTTCTTCGGGAGTTTTCTCGGATTACCTTTTTTTCTGACAGAATATACCTCTTCCTCGACCGCTTCTTCATCCTTGCTGATACCCGCTTGAAAAATCATCATTTCCAGTTTGGCCGGTACAATAAAGGCAACCCCGCATCTTTTTGCCTCATCAATTATAGCACGATCAGAGGTTACTATGACCATACCTGCCTTCTTCTCCCGTATCCACCCTATCATGACATCGTCAGCAGTTTCATTCTCCCTCGAATATACAACATCAATACCTTTATAATTCTCTCTTTGCCTTCCAGTGGAAAAACTATTGTAGGCATCAAAAACAACGGTTATTCTCACACCTTTTTGTTTCTTATATTGAACAAATTTATCCAGGAAAGCCCTCCGGATCATATCCAGATTTGTATCGGCCGGTATATTTGAAGACCTTGTTCTGTGTATATAATTATATCCATCTATGATTATGTGAGGCATGGCTCTTTGTAATAATCTTTAAAAACCCTATCCAGAACACCGTTGATAAAATTTCCTGAGTCTTCATTTCCATATTTTTTTGCCAGCTCTATTGCTTCATCAATGGCAACTTTTGGAGGAACATCCTCAGAGAACAACATCTCATAAATACCGATTCTCAAAATGTTTTTATCAACAAAGGCGATTCTGTTGATCTTCCAATGCTCACTGGCATCCTGAATATATGTGTCTATAATTTCCCTATCCTTTTTGACGCCAAGCATCAACGATTCGGCATAATCGACTACATCCTGCTGATAGGGAAAGATATTGCAATAATTCTCCAATGCAAGCTCTGGATTTGAACTGTTGGTTTCTAACTGATACAGCATCCTCAAAGCTAATTCCCTGGATTTTCTTCTGCGCACAAGGCATTATCCTTTATAAGATTCACCATCTCAATGGCGGTAATGGCTGCATCATACCCTTTATTCCCGGACTTTGTACCGGCCCTTTCTATTGCCTGTTCAATATTTTCACTGGTTATAATGCCGAATGTAACAGGCTTATCAAACTCAAGGGAGACCTGGGCTATACCTTTGGCAACCTCTGATGCAACATAATGGAAATGGGATGTTGCGCCTTTTATAACAGTGCCGAGACAGATAACAGCATCAATATCCTTTTTCTTAGCGAGTAACTTTGCCATAAGCGGTATTTCGAATGAGCCTGGAATCTTGTATATATCAATCTTTTTTTCATCGGCGCCATGTCTTTTTAAGGCATCGAGCGCGCCTTCAAGAAGCCTTTCCGTGATAAAGCTATTGAACCTGCTCACCACAATGGCAAATTTAAATCCCTTTGCGTTAATCTTGCCTTCTCTTATCATATATGCTCCTTACAGGTTATTTAAAATATGGCCAAGTTTCTGCTGCTTGGTCTTCAGATATGCAATATTGTCTTTTGTGGGTAATATTTCAAGGGGAACTCTCTCTGTAACAGTAAGCCCATACCCTTCAAGCCCCTTTATCTTCCTTGGATTATTTGTGAGCAATCTCATCTTTCTTACACCAATGTCATTCAGTATCTGGGCGCCAATGCCATAGTCCCTTAAATCCGGGGAAAAACCAAGGGCAATGTTTGCCTCAACTGTATCGTGCCCAAGGTCTTGAAGGTTATACGCTTTCAGCTTATTTAACAGGCCGATCCCCCTGCCCTCCTGTCTCATGTAAAGGAAGACCCCTTTGCCCTCCTTTTCAATCATTTTCAATGCAGAATGCAGTTGATCACCACAATCGCATCGCATTGACCCGAGTACATCCCCGGTAAAACATTCAGAATGAACCCTCACAAGAACGTTATCATCCGGTGAAATATCACCTTTTACAAGTGCCAGATGCGTCTTTTTATCTAAGTCATTCTCGTACCCTATCAGTTTAAATTCACCACCGTACCGCGTGGGGATCCTCGTTTCAGCGACGCGCCTCACTAATTTCTCATTCTTTGTCTTATATTTAATCAAATCTGCAATGCTGACAATTTTCAATCCGTGTTTTTCTGCAAATATCTCCAGGTCTGGAAGTCGTGCCATAGTGCCGTCTTCCTTCATAACCTCACATATAACTCCCGAAGGTTTCAACCCTGCAAGCTTTGCCAGGTCCAACGATGCTTCAGTATGTCCGACCCTGACAAGTACTCCTCCATTTCGTGCCATGAGCGGGAAGATATGGCCTGGCCTTGCCAGGTCATCAGCCGTAGCTTCATCATCTATGGCCACCTGTATCGTCTTTGCCCTGTCGTAGGCAGAAATCCCGGTGGTTACCCCTTCTTTTGCCTCTATGGATACCGTGAAAGCAGTGTTATACGGAGAGGTATTCTCCTGAACCATGAGGGGAAGATCGAGGCGCTTTGCCCTTTCCTCGGTCAGGGAGAGACATATAAGTCCACAGGCATATCTTGCCATAAATGTTATTGCCTCAGGGGTTGCTTTCTCTGCGGCAACCATCACATCCCCTTCATTTTCTCTGTCTTCATCATCAACAATGATGACCATCTTGCCTTCACGAACATCGTCAATAATATCTTCAATTCTTGAAATCACCATTTCTTAATCCCCTTTTGCAAAACCATGTTCGTAAAGGAAATTCATGTCTACACCCTTACGCTGGTCCTTATTTACAAAACTCAGTATATATTTACCAATAATGTCGGCTTCTATGTTCACCTTATCACGAAGGCTTCTATCGACTATTGTAGTTTTAGAGGCCGTGTATGGAATTATATTAACTGTAATAATATTACCATGTTGCTCGTTTACAGTCAAACTTATTCCGTCTATGGCAATAGATCCCTTCTTAACAAGATATTGAGAAGCATCCGGGGGAATTTCCACCTCCAGTTTTATTGAATCCCCTTCTTTCTTCATATTGACTATCGTTCCCATCCCATCGATATGACCCATGACAAAATGGCCGCCGAATCTTCCACCGGCACTTATCGCCCTTTCAATATTCACCCTGCTTCCCGCCTTTTTATGCTGGAGTGTCGTCAATTTTAACGTTTCAAAGGAGGCATCGGCATGGAACATATCATTCTCCACCTTTGTTGCCGTTAAACAGACACCATCAATTGCCACACTATCGCCTTCCCGTACGCCTCCGTTCAGGAGTTTTGTGGCAATCTTGAGCTCCCACTTTCCGCCAGTCCTGTTGATACCGACTATTTTTCCAATATCCTCAATAATCCCTGTGAACATATCCCTCTATGTATATATCCTCTTTAAACCGTTTGATTGCGGATATATCAATTTTATGTGCATCTTTTAAAAAATCTATCCCTTTACCGCCTATAAGGTTTAATGCACCCTTGCCGCCTATGATAATAGGGGCATAGAACAAGAGAATTTTATCCATGAGCCCTTCCCTCAGAAGACTGCTGTTCGTTTCGCCACCACCCTCAACAAGAACGTTCACGATCTCTCTTCTATATAGTTCTTCACACACGTATTTCAACGATACCCTTCCGCTCTCCTCTTTGGGAACCCTGATAATCTCCACACCCAGCGAACTCAGCTTACTGCTCTTATCATGCCTTGATTCTTCTGAGGTAAATATCCAGGTTTTATACTTCTCTGAGGTTTTAACGATATCACAGGACAAAGGTATCCTGAGCTTAGAATCAAGAATGATGCGGACAGGAGTCCTGTTTGACTTCAATACCCTTGGCACAAGTAAAGGATTATCGGTAATAACCGTATTAATGCCAACCATTATACCATCCGTCATGGACCGCAGTCTGTTTACATATTTTCTCGATTCTTCATTTGAAATCCATTTCGAATCGCATGTTTTCGTAGCAATTTTACCATCAAGGCTTACAGCGGCCTTCATGGTGAAAAAGGGTCTCTCTTTTTCCATATAAACAACAAACGATTCATTTAACTTTCGGGCTTCCTCTTCAAGAAGGCCTACTTTTATATCAATACCTGCCTTTCTCAGCGCTTCAACGCCTTTTCCGTTTACATTCGGATTCGGGTCAAGCATTGAGATTACTACCTTTTTAATCCCTGCCTTTTTAATTGCATCAACACAGGGGGATGTTCTTCCGGTATGCGTACATGGCTCGAGATTTATATAAAGTGCCGAACCCAGCGCCTCTCCTTTCGCATCGGCAATAGCATTCACCTCAGCATGAGGAAGGCCTGCCTTTTTATGATAACCTTTACCGATGATCTTTTTCGATTTTACTAAAACCGCACCTACCATCGGATTCGGGGATGTTGAACCAATACCCCTTTTAGCAAGGGAAAGTGCCATGCGCATATATTCTTCTTCTTTCACGTCATTAACCCCTCAGTTGACCCCTTACTATTGTTCTCCTTTTTTTATGAGAAGATCTTTCAGTTCTTCCATAAACTCATTTATATCCCTGAACTGCCTGTATACTGAAGCAAATCTCACATATGCCACTTCATCAAGCTTTCTTAGTTCTTCCATCACCATCTCGCCGATCTCTGCACCTTTTATTTCCCTCTCGCCCTTTTCGAGGAGATTATACTCGATTCGTGAGACTATTTTTTCAAGATTCGTTATACTGATTGGCCTCTTCTCGCATGCCTTCTTTAAGCCATTTAAAATTTTTGCCCTGTCAAATACTTCCCTCCGTCCATCCTTTTTTATAACAAGGGGGAGCCCTTCTTCGATCCGCTCAGCTGTGGTAAAACGTTTTCCGCATTTAAGACACTCCCGGCGCCTTCGTATGGCATCCAGTTCCTTGCTTACTCTTGAATCAAGGACTTTACTCTCTGAATCATCACAGTAAGGACATTTCATGTTTTCATTTCCACTTTCTTCAAAATAATTCCTGATTCATTTACAAGTTCCATGGCGAGATCATCAGAATAACCGTCAAGATAAAAAACCCTTATAATCCCGGCGTTGATAATCATTTTTATGCATATGGAGCATGGAAGGTGTGTCGAATAGATGTCGGCTCCATTTATACTGACACCGTGATATGCAGCCTGAATGATGGCATTCTGTTCGGCATGTAAGCCTCTGCATAACTCATGTCTCTCACCTGATGCTACATTCAATCTTTCCCGCAAGCATCCGGAGTCGATGCAATGCGTTAAACCAATTGGGGCACCATTATAACCGGTTGAGAGAATTCTTTTGTCTTTTACCGCTACTGCCCCGACATTTCTTCTTTTACATGTAGACCTTTTCGATACTATTCCCGCAATCTCCATGAAGTAAAAATCCCATGTAGGGCGATCTTTTTTCATATCTGATATATGCGGGAATAAAAGGGGAACTTCTTACATAAGGCCTTTACTTCTTCTTTTATTTCAAGGTGTAACGATTCATTGTCAATTTCTTTCAATGCCCTATCGATGAGATCGCATATTAATTCCATCTCATTTTCTTTCATCCCTCGGGTTGTTATTGCCGGAGTCCCTATTCTGATACCGCTTGCCACATTAGGGCCCTTGGTATCAAAGGGGATCAGGTTTTTATTCACCATAATACCGCTTCTCTCAAGGGCCTCTTGTGCCTCCATTCCCGTTATTCCCTTGCTTGATAACAGGTCGACGAGAAAAAGATGATTGTCGGTTCCGCCTGACACCATTCTGTAACCACGCTTTCCCATGCAGTTACTCAGGTGTTTAGCATTACGTATGATCTGTACCTGATATTCTTTGAACTCCTCACTCATGGCATTTTTTAACGCAACGGCCTTTGCAGCAATCACATGCATGAGCGGCCCGCCCTGGATACCAGGAAAAACAGCAGAGTCAATTTTCCTTGCAAATTGTTTTTTGCAGAGTATCAGGCCTCCCCGTGGTCCACGGAGCGTTTTGTGTGTCGTTGTAGTAACAAAATCTGCATATTCTACAGGGCTCTGGTGCAATCCGGCCACCACAAGACCTGCAATATGCGCAATATCTGCCATGAGATAGGCGCCTGCTTCGTCTGCAATCTCTCTGAATTTTTTAAAATCAATAATCCTCGAATAAGCGCTGGCGCCGGCAATGATCATCTTTGGTTTTTCACGAAGGGCAATTCGTCTAATCTCATCATAGTCCAGCATCTCGTCTTTGCTTGAAACGGTATAGCCGAGCGCCCTGTAAAACTTACCTGAAAAACTCACTTTTGCACCATGGGTAAGGTGTCCGCCGTGGGCTATATCCATACCGAGGATTGTATCGCCTATGTTGAGGACAGCATAAAAAACAGCCATGTTTGCAGAGGAACCTGAGTGTGGCTGGACATTTGCATGTTCAGCCTTAAATAATGCCTTCGCCCTTTCTATGGCAATATCTTCTATCTCATCGTAAAATGTGCACCCGCTGTAGTACCGTTTTGCGGGATACCCCTCAGCATATTTATTTGTTAACACACAGCCCTGTGCCTCAAGTATCTCTTCATCTACGTAATTCTCAGATGCTATAAGGATAAGGCTGTATTCTTCCCGTTCGGTTTCCTTTCTTATGAGCCTGTATATTTCGCTGTCTTTCTCTGCAAGTTTCATTTCTTCTATGATTTTCCTTGTTTTTTTCGTTACTTCAAATGCTCCGCTTCGAATTGCATTATCTTCTCAACTCTCTTTTCGTGCCTGCCACCTTCGAATGGTGTATTGAGCCAGACATCTACAATCTCTTCTGCAAGCCCTTGACCCGTAACCCTGGCGCCAAGAACAAGTATATTGGCATCGATGTGTTTCCGGCTCTGCATGGCAGTGTACAGATCAAACGCTAATGAAGCCCTGATCCCTTTTACCTTGTTCGCCACAATGCTCATACCAACACCCGTACCACATATGAGGATTCCTCTGTCAACCTCTCCCCCGGATACAAGGTTCGCAACCTTAAAACCAAAATCGGAATAATCAACCGAGTTGTTTGTATCGGTACCTGCATCAATAAGCGTGTATCCTTTTATCGCTAACACACGTTTGATATATTCTTTCAGCTCAAAGCCGGCATGATCAGATCCTATGGCTAATCTCAAAACACAGGTCTCCTGAAAATAAGCGTGGAATTAGTGCCGCCAAACCCGAATGAATTCGAAAGGACTACATTTATCGTGTGACTCCTTGCCTTATTTGGTACGTAGTCGAGGTCACATTGAGGGTCAGGTGTCTCATAATTAATCGTGGGAGGACATACCTGATCCCTTATGCTCAGGATAGAAAAAACAGCCTCCACTGCCCCTGCCGCACCCAGTAAATGGCCTGTCATCGATTTGGTAGAACTGACAGGGATTTTATACGCCTTTTCCTTAAAAACCTCTTTTATGGCAAGCGTTTCTGTATAATCATTCAATTCTGTCGATGTACCGTGAGCATTAATATAATCTATATCTTCCGGCGGCATTCCTGCATCCCTCAAGGCCATTCTTATACAACGTATAAAACCTTCCCCATCGGGACTTGGTGCCGTTATGTGGTATGCATCCCCGTTATATCCGTATCCAACGATTTCCGCATATATTCTGGCGCCTCTTTTTAGAGCGTGTTCAAGCTCTTCCATGATGATGATGCCACTGCCTTCTGCAACAACAAAACCATCCCGGTCCTTTTCAAAGGGGCGTGATGCCTTTTCTGGCGCATCGTTTCTCGTGGAAAGCGCCTTCATGGCATTGAAACCCCCAACGGTTAGAGGGGTAATATTTGCCTCTGTACCTCCTGCCACCATCACATCAGCATCGCCATACTGGATAATCCTTAGAGACTCTCCTATGCAATGTGAGCCTGTTGCACAGGCAGTCACAATACAGAGATTCGGACCCTTCATCCCATGCTGGATAGCTATATGTCCAGGTGCCTCATTTGCTATAAGCATAGGAATAAAAAAGGGTGAGATCCTTCCGGGCCCTCTTTCTAACAGGATACTGTGATATTTTTCGAGGGTTGGCAAACCTCCGAGGCCCGTGCCTACAACAACCCCTGCCCTTTCAGCATTCTCTTTGCTCATATCGAGTCCGGAATCTTCCATGGCTATCTTTGTTGCAGCAAGGGCATACTGGATGAAAAGGTCTATTCTTTTAATCTCTTTTGGTGAAATATAATCCTCAACCTTAAAATCCCTGACCTCCCCGGCAAACTTTGTATCGTGCCGGGTTACATCAAACCTTGTTGTTGGAACTATTCCCGACTCACCATTGAGAATTCTCATCCATACATTGTCTATACCTACACCGAGAGGTGTAACAAGACCAACCCCTGTCACAACGACTCTTCTTTTCAATGTATCCACCTCTTAATTTATTTATTCACCAGATGCTCTTCGATGTATTTTATAGCATCCCCGACTGTCTCCATTTTTTCTGCATCTTCATCCGGGATTTCAATGCCATATTCATCCTCGAGTGCCATGATAAGTTCTACAATATCAAGAGAATCTGCCCCAAGGTCATCAATAAACTTCGCTTCGGGGATCACCTCAGCTTCACTCACTCCGAGTTGCTCGACGATCATCTTCTTTACTTTTTCAGTTACTGTCATTATAGTCACCTCCTAATTTTTTAAAAACAGCTATTAGTCGCCAGCCGTTATTACATATGCAAACCACCATTAACATTTATCACCTCCCCTGTAATATAGCTTCCGTAATTTGAAAGCAGGAAATATACCACATAAGCCACATTCAAGGGGTCACCAAATTTTTTCATAGGAATTGCTTTTAGCATCTCTTCTTTTGCCCTGTCATCTAAAGCATCCGTCATTTTAGTTTTAATAAATCCAGGGGCAATTGCATTTGCCCTGATTCCCCTCTCTCCGTATTCCTTTGCAACAGTTTTTGTAAAACCGATAATACCTGCCTTGCTTGCAGCATAGTTTGCCTGGCCTGCATTCCCCATGACGCCTGCAATGGATGAGATATTTACAATAGAGCCGCCCGTCTTAAGCATGTGTCTGATAACGAACCTGGTGCAGTTAAAAACACTTTTAAGGTTTACCTGCATTACCCTGTCCCAATCATCTTCCTTCATCCGTAATAACAACTTGTCTATAGTAATCCCTGCATTATTCACCAGGTTATTAATCTTTCCCATCTTTTTTAACACATTTTCAACGCCCTCTTCAACAGCATGAAAATCTGACACATCCACACTAAAAAACTCGGCAGACACCCCCTTTGAACGTATCACTTCTACTGCTTCATTTCCATCAATAATATCAAATATGGCGATATTCCCGCCTTTTTCTGCAAGAAACTCTGCTATACACCTGCCGATACCCTGTGAACCACCGGTAACTATTGTAATGGTATCTTTCATAATGAGACACCTCGTTCGGAATTCTGAGTTTTGAGTTTTGAGTTTTTTAATGTCTGACTTCTCATTCTGAATTCCTCATTATTCATTCTCAATTATATTCATTTATGAAAGAATGCCCCGCAGTGCTTCTATATCTTCCACCTCTTCCACGTTGTAGCATGGAATATCCTGCGCTATTCTCTTTATCAGATTCGAAAGGACCTTCTGTGGGCCCACTTCCAAAAACACCTCCACACCTTCTTTTGCCATTCTCTTTACACAGCTTTCCCATAAAACAGGTGAAAGCATCTGTCTGTAAAGCTTGTCCTGGATTCTATTCTTATCCTGTTCGGGAACAGCATCCACGTTACATACAACGGGCATAAGCATATCGTTTTTTGAAATTTTGCTCAACTCTTCTTTTAATTTCTCTGCAGCTTTCCCCATGAGCGGGCTATGAAAAGGGCCTGAAACATTTAAAAAAACTGCCTTCCTGTACCCTATACCCTTTAACCTCTCTACGCTTTCTTTCAGGGCATCAACATCCCCTGACAATACAACCTGCTCGGAAGAATTAAGATTAGCCGGCACAGCAACATAATCGCCATGAGAAACCTCTTTCAAAACAGGTTCTATTTTATCCATGACTGCACCAATCAGAGCCACCATACCACCTTTTCCTTTGGGGCAGGCATCCTCCATGAGCAGGCCTCTCTTCCTGGTTATCTTTAATGCATCCTCAAAGGTGAAAAAACCACTGGCAAGCAAAGCCGTATATTCGCCGAGACTGTGCCCGGCAAAAAGAAATGGCTTAATGCCTGTCTCTTTCTCCAGTACCTGCCAGACAGCATAACTTAACATGAGCAAAGAAGGCTGGGTATTGTACGTCTGTCTTAACTCGTCCTCGGGTCCCTCAAAGCACAGGTTTGTGATGGGGAAATCAAGTATATCATCTGCCATTTTAAACAGTTGTTTGACACTATCGAATTGGTCGCAGAGTTTTTTCCCCATACCAACATGTTGTGAACCCTGCCCTGGAAAAACAACACCTACTCTCTTCATACATCTCTCCACATGTTATATGAGCTTTTTATTTTGATCTTAATTTACAACTCAAAACTCAAAATTGTCTTTACTTCTTCCTCTTCGATGCTGCCTCTTTAATGAGTTCGAGGGAAATTACGTTTCTCTGAATCTGGTTTGTACCTTCATAAATCTGGAGTATTTTTGCATCCCTCATCATCTTTTCAACAGGATATTCCTTCATGTAACCGTAGCCTCCAAATATCTGGATCGCATCAACAGTTACTTTCATCGCTATATCACTCGGGAAAACCTTGGCCATGGCCGAAACCTTTGAGAAATCCTTTGGGTTGCTGTCAATATACCTGGCAACCGCATACACAAGGGCACGGGCAGCTTCAACCTGCATTGCCATGTCGGCAAGCATATGCTGAATTGCCTGGAATGAGATGATTTTCCTTTCGAACTGTTCCCTTTCCCTCGCGTAATTTACTGCTGCCTCCAGCGCACCCTGGGCAACTCCCACTGCCTGGGCTCCTATGCCGGGCCTCGTTCTGTCAAAGGTCCTCATGACAAGGATAAAACCCAATCCCTCCCTACCTATAACATTTTCTTTAGGAACTTTGCAATCCTGAAATACAAGCTCTCGTGTCGCAGAAGCCCTGATACCAAGCTTGTTCTCCTTTTTTCCAAAAGAAAAACCTTCCATGCCCTTTTCAATAATAAAGGCCGTTGCGCCTCTCCCGCCTTTGCTTTTGTCGGTCATTGCTACAACACTATAAATCTCTGCCTCTCCGCCGTTTGTAATCCACTGCTTTGTGCCATTAAGTATGTATTCATCTCCAACCTTTTTTGCTTCGGTCCTTATACCCTGAGCATCACTTCCTGCGTTTGCCTCGGTCAACCCGAAAGCCCCGAGTTTCCTTCCACTCGCTATCTCAGGAAGATATTTCTTTTTCTGTTCTTCGGAGCCGCCAAGCAGAATAGGATAGGCACCGAGAAGACTCGCCGCATAACTCACTGAAACACCGAGGCACGCCCTGCTCAATTCCTCGACAACAATACAGTTCTCAAAGGTTCCACCGCCTATTCCTCCGTATTCTTCGGGTATATTTATACCAAAAAGGCCTGTTTCCGCACAGGTTTTCATGATGCTCCATGGAAATTCCTGTTTTTCATCGAGTTCCGCCCTTATGGGAACAACTTTTTCCTCTGCAATCCTTCGGGCCAATGTTTGAATATGCTTTTGTTCTTCCGTTAAGGAATAATCCATTTTATCTCTCCTTTATCCGCTGAAGTGACTGGTAACTTTGCATTTTCTCTTTGATGGCATCATTTAATCCTTTTTCAACAAAACTCTTTGCCATTCCGATGGCGTTTTTTATGGCCTTTTCATTTGATCTTCCGTGACATATGACGCAGACACCGTCTACCCCGAGAAGGGGTGCTCCACCGTATTCGGAAAAATCTACTCTCCGGCGAAGCTCTTTGAACACATCCTTCATAAAAAAATATCCGACCTTCCTCCGGAGACTTTTACCGATATTATCTTTGAAAAATGTCATTAATACCTCTGCCACACCCTCACTTACCTTCAAGACTACATTCCCTACAAAACCGTCTGTCACAACCACATCAGTGTTGCCTTTATACATATCCATGCCTTCCACATACCCGATATAATTTAAATCAAGGTCTTTCACAATGGCATGTGCTTCCCTTGTCAACTCATTCCCTTTTGTCTCTTCTGCCGCATTACTCAGGATGCCAACCCGCGGAGCTTCAATTCCAAGAACACTCCTTGCAAAGACATCCCCCATAACAGCGAACTGGGCAAGATGTCCGGGCTTGCAATCAACATTTCCTCCCGCATCAAGAAGGATCGATATACCACCTTTTACGTTCGGGTTTAACGTTGCTATTGCAGGTCTGTCAACTGACTGAAACCTTCCAAGCGTAAAGATGGCAAAAGCCATTGCCGCTCCGGAATTGCCCGCCGTAACAACACCCTGCACTTTATCTTCCTTGAGTAACTCAAAGGCCTTATTCATGGAAGATTCTCTTTTTTTCCGCAGGGCTGTTGAAGGGGATTCGTCCATCTCCACATACGTTGGGGTATGGACAATTTCAATCCCTTCTGAATTACCTATCAAGGGTCTTATAACATTTTCATCGCCCAGGAGGACTACGTTAGCCAACCCCTCCCTGCACGCCAGTTCTGCCCCTTTCACAACAGCATGGGGGGCAAAATCCCCTCCCATTGCATCAACCGCTATCTTTACCATTGATGTTATAATTCTTCTACTTTAAGATATTTTTTACCTTTGTAGTAGCCGCATTTCGGACAAACAATATGCGGCAGTTTGGGCTCTTTACAATTCGGGCAAAGCCCGACATTCAAAGGTGCAGCCTTATAATGAGTTCTTCTTTTATCCCTTTTTGATTGAGATGTTTTTCGTTTTGGAACTGCCATGGTTATCTCCTTGAAATACTAAAAAAGATTTTAATTTTTCACCCAAAGGTGTATCTGGTGTCTTATCACAACTGCATGTTTCGTTATTCCTGTTTTTCCCGCACGTATCACAAAACCCCTGACATTCTTCCCCGCACAAAGGTTTCATGGGTACATTCAACAACACCTCTTCATATACGAGAGGATTCAAATCTATTTCATCGTTTTCAAAATAATATATATCAAGGTCTTCGCCTTGTAATTCAAGTTCATCCGCCTCCTCGAAATGACTTTTCCGGGTAATCTCAATATCAAGATAAGTCCTGACAGGATATTGAAAATCATCCAGGCATCTGCCACACGACAAAGAGAGCTGGCATGTAACGGGTCCTGTTAATTGTATTCCATCTTCAAATTTATTTACCTGGAGCTCATATTCTATCGGGGAAAGAAATGTAAATTCCATGTCCTCAACGCTTTTATACTGTAATCCGTCAATTTCGCCTTTTAATACAACCCCGTCTTCTATTTCTGAAAACTTAATAACCGAAAACTCAGTAACCATTGTTCCCCTTTTTTTAAGTGTGATAATATAATTGACTTACCCTTTTCTTGTCAAGGAAATTAACTGCTTGTAAATGTTACTACTTCCAATACAGACAGTCATTAGCGCTCAGTAATCAGTTCACAGTTCACGGTTCACAGTTCACGGTTGATAAAAAATCTAAAAAATTTTAACAAACGACATGCAATGCATTGTGAAGGGTGCAGGATACATTGATATTCTGTTAACAAATTGAATTTATTACACTTTCTTCAATTGGTATGGAAATGACCTTCCTCCTGTCCTTCTCTCCCCTTAAAATCTTTATCTCGGATTTTTTTACTTTGAAGATTTCGGAAAGATATTCGACAAGTTCTTCGTTCGCCTTCCCATCACGGGGCACCGAGGTAAGTTTCACCTTTAATCCTGAGCCTTCGCGAATGATTTCCCTTTTCCTTGCATTCGGTATAACTTTGATTTCAATTATAATTTTTTATTCTCCCGCCTTTAACGTGAGGAGTTTTGTTCCAACAAATCTCCCCGTTTTATCAAAATCATACGCTACTGTTGCCGACCCTGCCACCTCGCAGGCACTGCACCCGTTCATCACCAAATGCTTCCAGACGAATCGCTGGCCGTTGCTTGATGTGTTCTCCATTTTTACAAAATTACCTCTGAACCACAGCGTTGCTTTGGGGAATTCCTTAACGATCGACGGGTAAAGCGGATCTTTACTGATATCAATATTATTCAAATATTCCTGTTTGCCTGGCTGGACTATCCTCGGATCGCCATTTACAAGAAGGGTAAACCCCATGGTATTTGCCATAAAAGGACAGCTTACTTCCGTTACATCGACTATGCCCATATTGCGAAAAGAATTCATAAAACAGAACGGATATTCTTCTTTCATCAACAATTGTGTAAATTCCAGGGCCTTGGGGGAAGCCCCGTATTCCTTCATCTTTTCGATGAGGCACTTTTCAAAGATGGGATAGTTATTCTTTGCGCACTCTTCGCGCATTTGCATTATCTTTTCATCACCGGGTTTCCAGATAGACTCCGGCCCGATGCCGCTTAATTCCTGTGCCTGTGTAATACTGCTGTTAATCATTACGAACGAAAAAGCTATTATGAAACACAAAAACAGTCTCTGCATTCCAAACCCTCCTCGGTTTTCCCTTCTTCTCTATATATCGCCCTCTATAAGACAACGTTATTTATATGACCGTCACAACAGAGTTTCCTGTTGCTACAACAAAAATTCGTAATTCCTTTTGCCGTGAATAATCCTTCTTATCTCAACCACATCGTCACGGACAACATAAAACACAAGATAATTGCCTATAACCAGAACTTTGTATCCCAGCAACTCAAACCTTCTATCCTTTGGCGTTACCCCCATAAAGGGGAATTTACCGAGTCTGGATATAGAATCATCAAATTTTTGTAACATATTGAGCGCCGATTCCGGGCTATCAAACCTTATGTACTCAATAATCCCCGTTAAGTCGTTTTGTGCAACAGGAAGATAAACAACCTTGTATTTCTTACCCATTTACCTTCTCTTTGAGTTTTTTCATCATCCCGGCGTGGGAAATTGTTTTGGCGCCCGAAGCGCTCTCTATTTCCGCTTCGCCCAGTTTTTGATAAAGATCAAGCAGTGACTTCTGTTTTTCATACATGGCAAGGCTCATAACTACAAGATCGCCCTGACCATTTTTTGTAATAAAAACAGGTTCGCCTTCTTTGTGGCAGATTTCCGAAATCATATTGAAATTATTTCTTAAATCCGAGATTGGCCTTATGATTGGCATATACTCACCTCCATATCATCTTAATGATTTAATTATATCATTGTGATGATACATAAACAATCTTAACTTTCTGTTCAACATGTGTCTCATCCCTCCTGCCCGATTAAAACCGGCTGTCAACGGAATCAGCGGAATTACGTCCCGTACGTCCCCCCAAGCAGTGTTGTTGTCCATTCAGAAAGAGCCTTCCTGTGCTGTAGCAAATGGCCTTCGGATGAGATTTCAAGATAGACCCTCTCACCTCCGTATACCCGGCACATGCCGGCGTCCACGTCGATGAGCTTCAATCCATGCGCGGTTCTCACCCCGCTCTTTCTGGTTGGTGTATGACCAAATATCTGCGGTATTTCCCATGCCTCCACAGAGGGGCTCATGGACGAGAAGTCGCACCAGAATATGCCGCCTACCGGATCATAGCCTCCCCTGTCACGGCCCACATGGAAGATGGGGTGCCGCTCGAGATCATCCTTCTCTACGAACTCCCTGAAGATTATGTTGATATGGTTTGATAACAGAAAAAGATCAATCCTGTTGGTCTTCAATTTCGGTCTTACAGTTTCAATCTCACCCACAAGGATTTCTCTTATGGCCGATCTCAGACCGGCATGAGTATACAACCTATCACCGTCGGTATATGAAGCCCGCACATCGCCTCTTAGGATTTCCTCTTTCAATTCATAAGCAAGAAAATCCGGATCGTTGAAGTTTACGTAATAGAAGTTGCCCTGAAGAAGCATCAGTTCATGATTGCCACAAAGGCGTACTAACTCGCCTTTTGCGACGGCGGCCTCTTTCTGGAGCTTTTTAAGCAAATCAACGGCTTCCCGGGAGCAAGTGCCCCGGTCAATCACGTCGCCCGTTTGTACTAAGATGTCATTGCCGCCAGTCCAGTTGTCTTTGCCATCAATCAGTCCAGCGTTTCTTAGAATCTCTTTGAATCCCTCTAACTCCCCGTGTATATCTCCAACGACAATGCGTCTTTTACGTATCACGCCCGTTCCCTCATCCCATTTTGGCACGATAATGCCGTATCTCGTTCCTCATATCTTAGCTGCAGTGAATAGTCGTTAGTGAATAGTCGTTAGTCAAAAACCTATTTGCCATTCACAGCATTTCATATTTTCTGCCCTTTTCACTATTCACTATCTACTATTCACTGTTCACTGTTTTCATACCTGTGGTGGCTTTTTCTTCTCCGGCGCAGGTTCCGGGGCAATCGGTATCCGCAGTTCCACTAAAGCACAGAAAACTCTAAGCTCATCAAGAAGCGCCTGAAGGTCAGGTTTTGTATATTTTTTGGCGCCCATCTCAATAAATGACTCTACGGATCGTAAGACAGCAACATGCTTCGTTATGGATGGGAGCCTTATGACGCCCGGTTCCGGTTTTACCTTCTTGTACGCTGTAAGCAGATTATTCAGAGTGGCATTGGTAACGGGCGTTTTCATGATGGCATCAAAGATCTTGTCACGATCAGGACATTCGAGGTTTGCAGCGAAGAGATAACCCTGAGAAACTGGGAGGTTTCCTGCCCGGATAGCTGCCTGAATCTCAGGAGAAAGTTTTAAAAGCGAAATCATGTTAAACAGCGTCTTTATTGACTTTCCGGAGATTTCAAAAATCCGTGTAACAGTTACACGGATTTCCTCAAGTTGGTCTTCGGGTCTCCGTTCATAGACTACCAACTCACTCATTACCCCATCCGCATCAAAGTTTTTATCAGGAAGTTTCGCCTGAATATATGCCAATATCCCTTTCGCCTGATCCATGGGATTCAAGTCTTCCCGCTGGAGGTTCTCTGTTAATTGTAAGGCAAGTATCTCGTCTTTTTGGGTGATCGTATCAAGGATACGTGCCGGTATTGTTGGGAGTCCCGACTTCAGTGCAGCAAGATACCGGCGTTCTCCGCAAAGCAGTAGATATTTGCCGTCTTTTGGCGTCACAAGGACAGGTTCTAAGACACCCCGGTCTTTAATGGACTCCATAAGGGCCCTGAAGGAATCACTCTCCGTATCGATGCTTGACCTGATCTGTTCTTCAATAATAATATCCCCTAATGAAAGATACAAGAACTCCGGATTCTCAACTGTTTTCTTTGTCGCCATATTTCATCCTCCTTGTTCATACCGGTTTCATATCAATCGGTAAATTTCTAATTCGAAGAGAAGAGTCTTCCAATACAACAATTGCACCTTTGGATAGTTGATCTTCTATTTCCTTCCAAGCGCTCATCAATCTTTTATAGAGGCGCAATCCTTTCTTCCATTGTTAACGAGGCATAGCCTAACGCCTGATAGATATCTTCGCGCTCCAGTTCAGGCCATTCTTTCAAAATCTCGTCTATAGTCATGCCGGAACTCAGGTAACTGAGCACAGAAGAGACGGGCATCCTTAAACCACGAATACAGTGCTTGCCAAAACACTTGTTAGGATCCAGCGTAATTCTGCTGAATTTATAATGACGGATTTTCATATTTTACACCTCCAAATAATCCTTTTAACCCGGATTTATCATTAGAATCGTCATGGGTGTCGGAACATCCCTCGCAAACACGCTCATTGCGCTCCGGCGGCTTCAATCGCTCGCGTTCGGCTTCGGAACTTTTGCTTAACAGCAAAAGACCAAGCTTCCTCGCCTCTCGACGGTTTGCTCCGGGATACCCCGACACCTTCCTAACGGCATTTTTGGGTTTAAAGTTTTGAGCATCCACAATCTTAATACTGCCGGCTTCCACCAAAACCTGTCCGCTTTTATAATAACCCATTTTTCCTTTTGCCAACACATCTTATCCCCTCGCCATGATTTTTTTGGGGTAGATGCTTATATGCTTATGCCCCATCCCTCCTGCCCGATTAAAACCGGATGCCAACGGAATTAGCGGAACGATGTCTCCACGTCCAAAACACAATCTGGGCTCGTATTGGTACTACTTGCTTCCCCAGGTGGCTTTAGCCCAATCGAGCAGACGTTTCTCTCGATCTTCTATGGCCCGCTTGTTCCAGTCGAATTTGGCTATGATTTCATCAATCATTTTCAACTGGCGATGTTTGGTGTATATGTGTTTCTTCTTAGCAAATGGTTTTCTCCCGGCCTCTTTGTTCACTCCGGGAGGTAGAAGTACAAGGTTGCCGAGACGGTTAATGTGTTTTTCCTGGCCTCTGCCTTTGCCAAGTTTTCCTTTCCATTCAAGACCGGGGTTCTGTGGATATATGTGTTCTATTGTAGTTGTTGGAGATACTGACCATATCTGTTCCCAAGTCTCCTGGCTGACGGATGCTCCGGCTTTCTCAGCAAGATATTCTTCGTACCGGTAGAAAAAATACAGCAAATCCTCATTTGGCCAATCGTCATAGCAATTGCTTTCTTTCAACTCACCAAGAGCCTCGTCAACAGTATAACTACCAGGTAACGCATCAATGTTGCTGATGATATCGCTCTTGGAAATACTGTTAATTGCGATTTCTTGGGCTAAGCGAGTGTAATCGCCGACTTTTGTTCTTGAATCCTTTTTACCCAGTCCAAAAATGAGGAATGTTACACTTTCCCAGTGCCGCAGAACTTCCGCCTGTTCCTCGCTGTTCAGAGAGCCGTTCAGCATAACGGCTACTGCAAGGAGTCGAGCATGGGCAATGTCGGTGACTGCTCTCAATCGGGAATTTGCGTAAAGCTTCTCTAATCTGTTGGCAAGATTAAGGAATGTTTCAGACACTTTGATGATTTCCTTGGGATTAGTTTCACAGTACGCTCGGTAGAACTCGATTGCATCCTCGGCACTTATTATTCGGCTCTGCGGATCATTATGACGCAGAGTTGCGGCGAACCTTAGAATTTCATGGCCGGGAAGCTTCCGTAAGCCTATTGTTCGATAAATGTTGGTCCAGCTTTTGTGAAGCTCATTGATTTGTTCCTGACCAGCGGGGGGAGGGAATTTCTCAAAGGCAATGCCCATAAGCATACTCTTGCATTTATCCAGCCAGTCCACCTCCAAACCTCTGCTGTTGAGTACTTCAAATATCGTATATACAGCGCCCTCATCTTCCATCACGTAGAAAATGAAATCTAAGCGGTTCTTTATTATCTTCAAAAGAGATAAAGGATCCGGCTCCCACTCTGCCACAAAAGCCTCACACTCCTCGAAAGCTTCAATGAGGTTTATTTCGGCGGCGGTTTTCGCCAAAGTTCTGTTTGGAATAGTCCCATCTTTCAGATAGTTGCGGAATAATCCAGAGGCGTCATTATTCATCTGTAACAGAATTAACCTGTCATCTCCCTTGACAAGAAGTTTGTTGATCTTTGCCGCTTCCTCTGCCTGTTCATCACCTTCTATGAAAAGATATTTGGTGAGGGCCTTTAAGATTATTACCAAAGTTGTTAAGCGCTGCTGACCATCAACGACATGATAAACCTTAAACTCATCCGCCCCGATCTCTTCCTTAGTCTTTGTTTCGAGACACACAATTGTAGCCATAAAGTGATGGCGTTCACTTTCATATTGCTGAAGTTTTTTGATGTCGTTGAATAGGTCGGCTCTTTGTTTGGTTCCCCAGCTATATGCCCTTTGGTATTCAGGTATTCTGAAAAGCGTCTTCTGTAAAAGACTGTCCAAGGTCAGGTAATCAGGTTTGATGCTCATTATTCATCCTCCTCTTGTGCAATGTACAGCAAACTATGATCCATTGTAGATTAGTCGGACACCAGTTTTCTCCTGTAAGGGCGGCAGGGACATTGTTGCATACGTTACATTAGTCATTTTCCTTTCCATTATCCTTAAAAATCTGAAAAACCTATCAAGACTTACAATCATGCTTTTCCTCTTTCATCCCCAAAAATCCATGATGGGTAATGGAAATCTGAATTTTCATTCCGCAATTCTAAATTGTCCATACGGGTGTTATCTGCATGCCGGTATTAGCTGTTTTCATAAGCATCAAGAAATTCATCCCTCGAAATCCCTGCCTGTGTGCATATCGTTCTCAGTGTTGATGATTTTATTCTTGCATGATTTGGTAAGGTGAGGGGCTTCAAGAACAGGCGGATCAATTTCGAGAATATCAGCCCCAAATGTGTCAACATGAAATTTAATTGCTGATTTTATATCTGAAAGAGCCTCTTCGTACGTATTACCCTCGCCGACAACAACCCCTTTTATCCCAAGCGGGTATGCCACATATCCATCGGGGTGCTTCTCGACAATAATTTTATATGGCCTCATGTCCAGCCTCCCTATACAAAAGATTTTCCTATGATAATAATAGCATATCTACATCCTTATTAATAGTGGCTTACGGAATAAGTATATATGGGTAGAAACTCTGATGTTTGCCCAACCTGTCATTTTCAATTTTATATATCGCCTTCTATAATACAGCGTTTATAACCGTTTGCTTCAAGCCATCGATAGGCATGGTATTTGCTTAACATGCTGGCTACAAATTCTTCTGCAAGAAGGCTGTCATCAAGAAAATGTATAGGAATATCCCACCTTTCCTGTGCTGCTATAATGCTGCCCAGGACCGCATTGGGGTGAGCCTGTGATTCTCTGTAGGGCGTTTTTAACAAACTCAATGTGCCTTCAATGACAAAACATTTCTTCCTGAATGACGAGAGTTTTTCGCATCTTGCTATAAAGTTGCCCCTTTCCTGGATGATGGAGTTCACCAGATCCGGGAGGGTTTTCCTCTCCACTGCTATTTCTTTCTCCATGCCAAGCAAAGTGTAATCTCCGGCAGGTAATCTTTTGCGGACTGTTCCGGAAAACCAGTTTGTAAATCTGCCGAATGTGTAGCCCATATGTTCTGCAGAGTCTATAACAATGGTGGGTTTGGGCACAGAGATTGATTTTCCGCCTTGCCTTACCACTAAAGGGTTTTTAGGAGGAGAAACAGGATTCGTAGAAGGCAGGTCTTCCATTGGTTCGAAAGATTCAAATACACCTTTCTTGCAGCGTGGACATTTAACCGACCCTTCAGGCAGAACCAGAAAAATAGGGCTTTTGCATTTATAGCAGGTCATTCTGGTCTTTCTTGGAGTACTCCGCAACCATACGTCATCAAGCGTATTCAGGGGAGTTTTATATTTCACAATGATATAATCTTTTTCTTTGTCACAGACCGGGCAGTAGATTCTTGCAGTCAGGCCATGAATAGGCTTGGTCTCACCATGTCTCCCATAATAAGGCCACGGGCCACTCGTTTCTACAAAATGGTTACAATAATTACAAGAGTATTGATATGTATGCATAGTTTTCCTCCACCCCATTTTTTCCTATATATAATTATCTGCATCGTCAAGCACTTCACAATCAGGATTGACACACCAGGTTCCAGAACGAGCGCGGATAAGTGCTTTTCCGCATACTGGACATAATTCGCTATCCGGCTTGTCTTTGTTTGAAATAATCGTCACCATTTCCTCTTCGTCTTTAACGGTTTGCTTTCTTCTTTTCATAAAATCCTCCACAAATTCAACTTCATTTGAGGGATCAATCCTTCTCGCTTCGAAAAGCCAAATACTTCTCAAAAAGTTGGGCGATGTCATCTTTTCTGACAATTGCATTAAGCCATTCCTGCGGGATAGTCTCAAACCCGTAATAAATGCCCGCTAATCCGCCTGTTACGATGCCTGTTGTGTCGGTATCCTCGCCAAGATTAATTGCCTTAAGGACAGCCTCCGGGAAGGAGTTTGTGGTTAAAAAACACCAGAGCGAGGCTTCGAGTGTATGGATTACATACCCGGAGGATTTTATCTTTCGCTCAGGCAGGGATGCGATGGCGCCTGACAATATGCGTTCAAAATGTGTAAATTCGTAAGTATATGGACATTTTGTGTAGTGTTTTTTAAATTGCCCTATAGCATAAGTGTATGCGTCTTGAGGGTTTGCACCTTTCAATAATGACACCGCCATGAGGCAGTAAAACCCGCATGCCATGAGGGAGCGAGGATGGCGGTGTGTGAGGGACGATGCCTTATGGACTTTATTTAGCAGTTCCGGGACAGGTGAATGTAAATATATACCAACAGGAAGGATCCTCATAAGCGAACCGTTGCCGTTGTCTCTTTCATCCGTACCGCCTGCAAATTCCGGATCAATACCACCTTCCATCCTTTTAATGGATTTTGCCGTTGTATACCCTACATCGAATGCATACCCGAATGGCGTCCAGTAACCATCCTTAAGCCACCGGACAAAAAGCCTGCCGATATTCCCAAGGTTGAAACCATCCAAAAGCCCTTCAGCCGTGCAGAGCATGAGCGATGAATCGTCAGACCAGGACCCCGGAGGGAGATTGAAGGTTCCTTCTCCTCGCATACCCGTGACAGGGTCTTTCTTTCGCTCTGCACGGCTATGGAATTCTACCGGCACGCCAAGGGCATCACCGACGATCGCCCCCCAAAGGCCCCCTATGATTTTATCTCTGTTTACCATTCGTTAACCTCCTGAGAACCTATCTGGTTGTCATTGCGAACGAAGTGACGCAATCTCATTCATAAATCGAGATCGCCACAACTGCGCCTCGCGATGACTGTACCATAATCTTATTTTATCATAGGGTGGTGACAACAGTATGTCATCGGTGAAAAAAAGTTTTGAGTTAAAACGAAAAGATTATTTTATTCCTCTACTTCTAAAAATTCATGGGGATTTACGATACGGGTTTGAATACCTTCTTTTCTGAGTATATCCCATGGGATACTCAACAAATCTTTGTCTCCAGTTATGAGAAAATCAGCTTCTATTTTCTTACATAATGAAAGATAGTGATCGTCCTTTACATCTCTTGATAAAACAATGCGGGTATTTACGTCAATAAGTGCTGCCGTCTCAATAAGTTTATTAATTTTCTCCTGGACAGTTGCAAGTTGTTCTTCTGTAAGCTTTTTCGATAGTTTTGAAAAAACCGTTATCAACTACTGCTTGATCTCTTGTGATATATAGACCTTGTGTTTACTCATTGCCCTAACGGCAGCCTCAAGTGGTTTCCCGCCAAATGCAGCCGATATAAGGATGTTAGCGTCAATAACGATTTTAGCCATATATTTCTTTTCTGGCTAAATCAAGGGCTTTTAGGGCTTCTTCTTCGGATACACCGGCGTCATTAAGCACTCTTCCTATCTCAAGAAATATCATCTCAGGGGTTTTGTCGCGGACAGGGACGAGACGGGCAATCGGTTTTTTCCGTTTCATTACGACGATTTCATTGCCCTCATTCAGATATTTAATTGCATCCTGTTTAAATTCTCTAACTCCTATAAACTTCATAACAACACCTCCTTTTTAATGTTACTACAAATGTGGGAATAACACAAGATAGAAAGGTAAAGGGCAGGCTGAAGGCAATAAGGCTGAAGGGGAAAGAAACAGGCGATGGGCGATGGGCGATGGGCGATGGGCGATATAAATCACGAATCACGTAAGGTTCAATCCTGACAGAGGAGAGACATCATGGCCTTTAAGTTACAAATTGCCCCTAAAAACAGCGTTTTAAGCCCTGAAATTGGCCATTTTCCATGCATAAAACGCCTTATTTCAATGGGTTGGCTTGGTCCGACCCCAATACCATTAATGGATTTGTGGATTTGCCATTATTTTGCTCCTTTTATCGAGGGTATAACGAATAAATCAGCCGGAGCGTAGCGATCGGCTGGATTGACTTTGTTAGGGCGATGTTCATACCCATAGCCAGTTCAGTTCAATGCGCGCGCGTATTATGAACTCAGTTTCGGGTCTTGCGTTGAGCTCGTTCACGAAGGCAAGCAAGGCACGTTGAACTTGAATGTGATCCTCATAGGGCAGAGAGTATGGGGAGCACGACAAGAGATTCTGGATTGGGGCAAGCGATTGTGCGTGAAGTTTAGACAGGGTTGCAAAAACGCGTGCGTCTAGTGGAAGATGTAGCACGGGCAGCAATGGGCGGCAGGGTTCGTACTTCATGAGTTGATGCATGAAAGTGTTTAGAAATTTAGCTGCTACTGACCGCGGCTCGTTATGTGTTGAGATCCAAAGTTGAATTGTTCGTGCAATCTCGTCCACTCTTGTAGTGTGCCACTGATCGAACTGAATGGCGATATCGGAACTTTGGCACCACACCTGAGGCAGAGGGAAGTCTACAGCGAAGTACTCCTCCAATGCCTTTTTGGTGCCTTTAGCGACCACTGGCTTCGTTCCACGACTCATGGAACCCGGATAGGACATCCGCGCAGTCTCACGTGCTATCTTTTCGAAATGTTCAGCCTGAGTACTTATGATATGCATATGACCCCCTAACAAAGAATTCAGCGAGAGCCGGCCTTATCGGCTATTCGCTGCAATGACTGGTTGGATAATGCACGGGTAAACTACAGCCTTTTCAAGAGATCGTTCAGCCACAAAACGATCCGCATCAACTATGCTTATTTCACAATAGAAACGAAATGGTGCAAGATAGATTTCAACGTCTGCAACGACTGACAGTTTCATGAATCTTGATCATCGCGTCATTCATCGTTTTTTCTCCAAACAAGAACTTGATGGGTTGTCGTGCTTTATCCTGTTTTTTGATCTTTCAAGTATGCGTCGCCAGCGATTTGCCTCTTCTTCACCCCCGCGGCTCATGACAGCAGCATAGACTATATCGATGAAGTCTTGATGCACAAAACTTGGGTACAAGCGGTGCCAAGGGTACCTGTCAAGAACAACAAGGGCGGCGGTAAAGGAGTTCAACCGACCCGTCTTGCTATAATAGGTGAGGCCCGAACCATCCTCTTTGTCCAGAAAATCTTTGAGGGTGGACTCGTCTCGAACCACAAAAAAGGATCGTGCGCCGTCCTTGGCTGTCACGGACCATACGCTCAGCGACCCACCTGCCGCCCCAATTTCCAGCACCAATTCTTTCTTTTTTTTATTCACCTGTTCCTCCACGTTGGCACTGTCCAATACTAACATCATTTACATCAGGCTACAAGTCTCCTTCCTGCAGAACTCTACCAAATCCGTTTTCTTCCAAATACCAGTATGTAAAGTGTTTTGATAACCAACTTGCTGCCTTTTCTTCAGCCAGTGGCCGGTACAAAGAGGTATAAATAATCGGGATGCCAAAGCGGGCTTCTAAAGCATCAAGGGTACCAGAAATGGCGTTGGGGTGAGCCAGTGTACAATACTCCCAACTGTAGGGCGACTTGATATCTTCGTAACTTGCTTCAACCAATAACGCGCGCCAGCGATATCGTGCCAACTGTTCACACATCTTGAAAAACCGTGGCTGCTGCTGTATTAACGTTGTTATCAGATCGCTCAGCGATTTTCGTTCCAGTGCAAGTAAGCTTTCCATCCCTTCCATACAGTAATCGCCTATATTAAGTTTCTGCCTTCTCTCTTCCCTGATCCAGTTATGAAACCCGCTGAAATCGAATGGTGATTTTTCGCGAGTGTCGATCAGTACAACTGGTTTGGGAATTTGTCGGGTAATGCTATGGCCATTACGTTTAACAATTAGTCGACGTGATGGCGGGGCTACAGGATTTGGTCGTTGTATTGGTTCGTAGAGTTCTCCCTCATTATAATCCTCTATAACGTTACAAGATGGTGCTTTTGGCATATACCTCCCTTTTCTATCCTCTCGAATCTATATCTGAGCAGTGTTGCCTTCTCCAAGATGATATATTTTTCATTCCACTGGGCATCGTATACGGTGTTGCCGTGAACCCACCCCTTGATGGCACCATCCCTGTCAACGATGGCACCATCCTCAGCAACACGATAGGTATCATACCCATGCATATCATGCTCGGTGATCTCAGGGGCTTGTAATTCAGGCACCGGTATCAAAAAGCACAGGATACTCACAATGAAGAGCATGATTACGATACGTTGTTTCATTTTGTTCTGTACCCCCTTCTCTGCTTAAACCCGGACATGCTCCCGATCTTTTCGCTCTCCGCAAGGGTAAAAAAGGTCATATGAACAACCTTGTCTTCATGGACAAGGGCAGAACCGACCTTCTCTTTACCTTCAAACCGGTAATCCCATCCTAAACCAACAGATTTATGTTTCGTATCTGAGCAGGACAGGACATCCTGGAGAAACCCCTTTGCGATGGCAACAAGGGGAACTATTGCCCTTTCCTTCTTGTCGAGAAGCGCCTCCATGGCAAAGCTCTTGAGGAGTTTCGGATGGAGCACTGCATAGGCGGAAGTAAGGGAGATGATGTCAAACCCCATCAAGGCACCGTTGATCGTGACCATCATCCCTTTCTGATCAGGCATGAGAGTGATGGCTTTGAGGTAATCATCGAGTTCATGTTCTTTTGATTCGAAGACATCTTTCATAGACCCGGTGTGCGAATGAACTTTCGCATTGTCAGACATGGCCTGAATATCATCCCAGACTTCACCCTGGTCAGACATGAACCTGCCCGATTCACGGACGTTCCTCATGACTGACCGTGCCTTTTTTCTCTTAATATTATATGCCATGATCACATCTGAATCCCTGAATTCAGATGAAGTATAGGACCATCTGCCGTGCTCCGTACAACTGACGGGGATAACGGTCTCGCTATGAGCGGCAATGAGGACAGTGGTGTTCAGCACCCTGTTCTGCTTTGCTCCTGCAAGTTCTTCGCCGTCAAGGAGCAGGACTGCAATATCACTTTTATTGATTACCTTTAATTCCGGAACAGTACCGCCCTCGGTGACCTCAGTAACGTTCAGCACACCTTTCTCAAGCGCCTCTTTTAAGGTTATGTATGTCGGCCCTTCGTTTCCGTCTGCACTCACGAACAAAGGCACTATGGCCAGATTCTTGTGTACCTGCATCTCGCCCGGTTCAATGTTCATTATAAAATCTTTTACGTGTCCTTCCATGCGGACCCCCTTTATTATAATTTTATTACTGTCATAGTATACAGGTGAGCGGTGACAACAGTATGTCACCGATAAAAACAGTTTTAAGTTTTGGGTGATAAGTTTTGAGTTAAAACAAGAAAACAAATAAAAAGGCGTTATGAATGGGTTATGGCAGAGGCGGAGAGTTCTTTCTGGATCTGTTTCCTTAACCAAACCGGTTTGATGACCTCGACATCGGGAAGCCAGGAGTATATCCACCGTTTGATTTCATTAGTGCCTGCAACGGTAAAGGAGAGTTCTACGTCCCCGTTGGGAAGGATTGTTCTCTTTTCTGATTGATGCCACTTATCTTTTCTGAGGATATAATCTGCTATTTCTTTCTTGAACCTGACGGTTACCCTCGCTTCTTTACCGTCAATGATTCCCCAGGGACTGGAGAGGTATGTCTTGAGGTCGAAATCGGGTTGGGAGGTGAAATAAAGATTACGCTCTTGCATATCGATTATCCTATCAAGGGCAAAACTGCGGATCATCTTTCTCAGGTGACAGAAACCGACAAGAATCCAGATGCCCTCATAAAGAACGACAACATATGGGTCTACAGTGCGCTTTATCACCTCTTTTGAGAGCCGGGCCTTGTAGTTGATATCAACCGCCTTTTTCTCTTCAATACATGGGATAAGTGCTTCCAGAATGCTTCCTATTTTGGTGCTGAAGATGGCATCCGGGGCCTTTACGATGATCGCCGGTTTACCTTTTTTAACAGGTATCTTGCCGCCATAAGTAAACATCCTCATGACAAGCTTCTGAAAATTGTCTTTAAAGCTTGTCCCAAGGTGAGATATTGATTCCCCTGCAGCAAGGAGGGTCTGGAACTCTTCATCGGTAAGGATGAGCTTCTTTATCCGGTCGCCGTCAGTAAATTTATAGCCATCTCTTTCCCTGTCATATTCAATCGGGTCAATGATGTTGATAAGTTCGAGATACCTGAAAACGGTTCTCTTTGTAACGTGGAAGCGCTCCATGATGGAGTCAATGGACGGAAATTTGTTCTGGGCAATGAGGGTATAAATTTCAAGAAGTCTGATAACCTTTTCTGATATTCCGGCAGGGCCGGCTCGTTTCGTCATTATGTCACTTCTTCCCGTTCATTACTTCATCCTCGCTCCAAAATCGAAAAGTGTGGCGACAAGAAACTTTTGTGCAAAAATGATAGCCAGCATAAGAATAAAAGGGCCTATATCAACCATTCCGATCCTCGTCGGGATAATCTTTGAAATCCTGTAGGTAACCGGGTCTACAAGCTTGCAGATCATCCTCACAACAGGGTTATGGGGATCAGGTCTTATCCATGAAAGGATCGCCCGCGCGAAGATAACCCAGAAGTATAGATTGAGCAGCATATCTAAAACATAAGCTATTCCAGAAAACAAATTCCCAAATACAAACATAATCCCTCCAGGTTTAATAAATACTGTTCACGGTTCACTGTTCACGGTTCACAGCAATCCAGCATCCCTCGTTCGTCATGCCTTTACCGTGAACCGTGAACTGTGAACAGGTTTTGCTTGTCATTCACCTTTCACCTTTCCCTACCTTCAGCCTGCGGCTACCCACTTCATGCCTTTACCGTGAACCGTGAACTGTGAACTGTGAACAGGTTTTGCTTGTCATTCACTTTTTACATTTCACCTTTCACTATTCCCATCACCAGACCATCATCCATCCCTGTTATTGTAACCTTCACAAGCTTATTTTCAAGGGTTTTTTCACAGGGGATGTGCACAGGGATGTAATTGTCTGTATACCCCCTCATATATAAGCCTTTATAGAGTTTGCCTTCAGGGATGATCAACACATCGGCACCCATGAAACGTTGATAGAATGCCTGCCTCTTTTTCGTATCAAGCCCTTTAAGTTCATGAACCCTTTGCTTTTTTGCCGACTCCGTAACACTTCCTTCCATTAATGATGCTTCCGTTTCCGCCCTTGCCGAGAAGGGGAAAACGTGGAGGTAGTAAATATCAATAGATTCGAGGAATCTGCATGTCTCTTCAAAGGCCTTTTCGTCTTCTGTTGGAAAGCCTGCAATGACATCCATGCCAATTCCTATATCAGGGATTTTCCTGTTCAACCTCTCCAAAATTTTCCTTATATATGCCTGCGTGTAATTTCTCTTCATGAGCGCAAGAATCCTGTCCGACCCGCTCTGGAGGGGAATATGAAGGCTTTTTGTAATCTTTTTTGACGATGCGACAATGTCTATAAAATCATTATCAATATACAAGGGATCTATCGAACTTAACCTTATGCGTTCCGGTGTTTCATGATTTTCAAGGGTGCGCAATAACCCTTTTAACCCTGAACCGGTTACAGAGTCATGATAGGCAGATATCTCTATGCCGGTCAATACCACCTCTTTAATGCCCTTTTCTTTTAAATCCCTGAGAAACTCCAGCACCTCTCCTGCAGGCCGGCTTCTTGGTATCCCCCGCGCATACGGGACAATACAATAGCTGCAAAATTTGTCGCAACCATCCTGAATCTTAAAAAAGAATCTCGTTTTGCCTTCCTGCAGCCCTCCGGTAATGGCAGGTATTCCTTCAAGGGAAAATTCACCTCTGCCTTCGACAAAACACCCTTTTTTCTCAAGAAATTTTTCCACATTGAATTTTTCATTCTGACCCAGTATTATGTCTGCTCCGAATGTGCTTCCGGGATATGCCTGAGAATGGCATCCTGCAAGTATGATTTTCCCTGTTTTATTCATCCTTCTGCAACGGTTGATAAATCTCCGGATATCCCTCTCCGCTCCCCCTGTTACCGTGCATGCATTGATGATGATAAAATCGGCATGGAGCAAAGAGCTAAGAGCCAGACCTGCATCTCTCAGCTTGTTCTTCATTACATAAGAATCCCACTGATTTGCCTTACAACCTGTTGTGTGGATAAAGAATTTCATAGACATACAATCGGCGGGACAATGGAGATGCTACTCAATGACAAAGTCAAAATAGGTATCCGGGAATGGCTCATTCTTTAGAGTGAAGTGCCACCATTCCTGATCATAATTCTTGAAACCATGCTTTTCCATGAGTGTTTTAAGCAACATTCTGCTCATCCGCTGCTGTAATCCAACCTTTTTATTCACCGGATGGGATAATTCATGAAAACAATCAAACCCGGTCCCCATATCAATACCATTATCTTTGAAGCGTTTTTCCGCAGGCAGATAGCACTCAAACAACGGTTGTCCCGGAACATATCTTTCCTGTTCCGGAGCAGGTATCGGAACAATCGTCAGGTCAACGGTACTGCCCCTGCTGTGACCGGATTTTTCCGCTATATAGCCATCCCTGAAGAGATTTCTTTTATCGACGGTAGGGTAAAACTCTTTTTTCGTCTTTGTGTCATCAACCTCCTTCGCCCAGCTCACAAAATGATTGACTGCTCTTTGCGGGCGGTAACAGTCATAAATCTTTACCGACAAAGAAAAATCTTTCAGTTCTTCCTGCACCTTTTTTAGAGCCTCCGCTGCCTCTCTGGTAAGATAGCATTTCGGCGCATTATATCCGTCCACCCTCTCTCCAACAAAATTGTGGGGACCAAAATAGCGAATATCAAGAACTGCGGAAGGAATCACCTTTGTTATATCAATAAAACCATCCGGTATTTTATTTTCTGAATAACAGGGAACAGTAATGATTATGTATTGAAAAAGAATCGCAAAAAGGAATAGGAAAATCTTTTTTCGGGCTGACATTGTTTTCATTTTTTATAGAATGGCGACATCTGCCTCAGTCTGTCCACAACCCCCGGTATCACCGACAGGGCATAATCAACATCCTCTTCCGTATTGCCCCTTCCAAGACTGAGCCGTATGGCGCTCTGGCATAACTCTGCCGGTATATCCATTGCAAGGAGGACATGGGACGGCTCGGTGGAGCCGGATGAACAGGCTGACCCGGATGAAACAGCTATTCCGTTCAAATCAAGGGCTATAAGCAAAGATTCTGCTTCAACAAACTCAAAACTCAAATTTATCGTATTGGGCAGCCTGTTGACAGGATCTCCGTTGAATCTAACGAGGTCAACTTTTCTCAGAATGCCTTCAAGCAACCTTTTTCTTAAATATTCCATCCGCCTGTTCTCTTCTTCGATTTCGTCCCCGACAATTTCACATGCCTTGCCAAAAGCTGCTATGCCGATCATGTTCTCGGTACCGGCCCTTCTTCCCTCTTCCTGATGCCCCCCGTGGATAAGGTTATCAATATCAAGACCCTCGCGCATGTAAAGGGCTCCCACTCCCTTCGGCGCATATACCTTATGGCCCGAAAAGCTTGCCAGATCAACGCTTAACGCCTTCACATCAATGTCTATTTTACCGATTGCCTGAACCATATCCGAATGGAACAGGACATCGGAAGCCCTTGCTATCTCACCAATTTCTCTAACAGGCAGCAAAGTACCCGTCTCGTTGTTCGCATACATGATTGTAATCAGGATAGTGTCCTTCCTGATCGCCCTTTTTACATCTTCGGGGTGTACCTGACCATTGCCGTCCACAGGAAGGTATGTAACATCATATCCTTTTGATTCAAGGTATTTGCAGACGTTTAAAACGCCGGGATGTTCGATCGTAGAGGTGATAATATGCTTTCCCTGGTCTCTCTTCGCATAGGCAACGCCTTTAATTGCGTGGTTATCACCTTCCGTTCCGCTGCTTGTAAAGACTATCTCGTGGGGTTCAGCTTTTATCAGACCGGCAACCTGTTCCTTTGCCTTGTCGTAATATCCCCTTATTTCGCGGCCGGCCCAATGCAAGCTTGACGGATTTCCAAAAAGCTCGTGGAAAAACGGTTTCACAAAATTCGCTACTTCAGCGTGAACCGGAGTAGTGGCATTGTAATCAAAATAGATCCTCTTCATTATTGCCTCTACTCAAAAGATACGTTCATTGCCTTTACAGGACAAACCTTTACGCACAATTCACACGCCACACACTTCTCATAATCGAATTCAACTTTCATATCTTCTCTGTTGATATACATTGCCTCAGGTGCACAGACACTCGTACATACCCCGCAATGGACGCACCTGGACTCGTCTCTGTTTATATCCTGTTCGATAGGCTCAATGTCGAGATTCATGTCCTTTAAATATTCAATCCCTTTCTGGAAGTTTTCGTCTGTCCCTTCTATTTCGAGCACCATCATGGAGTCTGCCCTTGGAAACACACTGGCCCTTAAGATAGCAAAAATCAAATCATAATCTTTGGCGAGCCTGTAGACTATCGGCTTATCAATTGTTTTTCTCTTAAACCTGATAATTATCCTCTTTTTCATATCTTCCTCACGTTTATAGCAATTAGCTCATGGCTCATA
Source organism: Pseudomonadota bacterium (assembly GCA_026388245.1). Taxonomy (GTDB): domain Bacteria; phylum Desulfobacterota; class Syntrophorhabdia; order Syntrophorhabdales; family Syntrophorhabdaceae; genus MWEV01. The sequence goes on from JAPLKD010000041.1 coordinate 49,433, forward strand.
GCTCATGGCTCATAGCTTATAGCTTATGGCTGTTAAATCCGAAATCCGAAATCCGAAATCCGAAATTTTCTTAAATCTTCACTATCTCCAAATCTCCCCACACACCAAGATGCTCACCAATAATAATCAACAACCCTATCACACCTTGAAATACTTTACCCTTCTCAATAGCAAGGGGAATATCGCCCTTCTGTTTTACAATATTACCTATATAAGTTGCAAGTCCATCGGTAAAAAGAGAGGAATTACCTACCACACAGACTGCATCGGCTTTGCCAAAACTGAACGAATGACCCACCGTTCCCGAAGAAGTACATACACCATAGGGCTTGCTGTTCGGAACAATCTTTATGCCGATCTTTTGACTGAAGGGGGAATCTTTAGCATAAATCATCAATACCCTCTCTTTACCTGTTTTCAGATATATATCCCCGCCATTCTCAATAATGTATTCATCCGACAGAGGATCGATATCCCTTCCCACAAATTCAGCAATTGCCCCTGCAACGGTGGCCATCGGCCCAACCCCTATCGTA